>VGZZ01000002.1 GCA_016872285.1 SAR202 cluster bacterium
CTTTCCCTTTGACGCTGAGCGTACTCGCCAATGCTCTCCCGGTTCACGGCTACCTCCCTGGGATTTCGGTAACCGTAGTTTTGAGACAATCACTTTATTTCGGTAACCATATTTTTAATGTCATGCGTGGACTTGACCCAGGAGGAGCCGTCACACCTATTTGTGAACGGAGGGCGTTAGAGATGGCTAAGCAAGACATCGCCAGGCTGAGCCTGACCCAGCTTTCGACCAAGCTAAAGGCTAAAGAGGTGTCGCCGGTGGAGGCGCTGGACGCCGTCTTCGAGCGCATCGATGAGGCCGACGCCGCGCTGAATTCCCACATCACCCTCTGCCGGGAGGAGGCGCGAAAGCAGGCTAAAGAGGCGGAGCGCCAGATTCTACAAGGCCAGTACCTCGGCCCGCTGCACGGCGTGCCGCTGGGCCTGAAGGACATCATCGCCACCAAGGGCGTGCGGACGACTATGGGCTCGCAGGTCTTCGCCGACTGGGCGCCGGACTACGACGCCACGGTGTCGCGGCGGCTCAAGGACGCGGGGGCGGTGATAACCGGCAAGCAGCACTGCCACGAGTTCGCCTGGTCTCACCACAATAAGAAGTACGGGCCGGTACGCAATCCATGGGACCAGGGCCGCGAGCCGGGCGGCTCCAGTTCCGGCACTGGAGCAGCGGTGGCGAGTTATATGTGCTACGGCGGCATCGGCTCCGACACGGGCGGCTCCATACGCATACCGGCCTCGCTGTGCGGCATCGTTGGCTTGAAGCCGACCTATGGCCGCGTCAGCCGCCATGGCGTTTTCCCGCTGTCCTGGTCGTTAGACCACCTGGGGCCAATGACCCGGACGGTGGAGGACACGGCCATCATTCTCCAGGCCATCGCCGGTCCGGACGCCAAGGACCCCACCACCCTTAACACGCCGCCCGCGCCCTATTATGCCGGCGCGATGAAGCGGGACATCAAGGGCGTGAGGCTGGGCGTGCCTGCCGACCATTTCTTCGACCACGCCGACAAGGAGACCAAGGCGGCGATAGATAAGGCGTTGGGGGTTTTGGAGAAGGCGGGGGCTGTGGTAGAGGAGGTTAAGACACCCATGGCCAACTACATTATCCCGGCCTGGTGGACGGTCATCGCGTCGGAGGTCGCCAGCGTCCACGAGCCTTATTTGAAGAAGTGGGGCAAGACATACACGCAGTCGCTGCTGGACGTGGCGGGGCCGGGGTGGTTCCTGCCTGCCGCCACGGTTCTGAAGGCGCAGCGCGCGCGGGCGATGATCACTCGCGGGTTCAACGAGTTGCTGCGAAAGGTGGACGCGCTGATAACGCCGGCGTCGCCCATACCGGCGTGGCCCCTAGGCGGGATGCTGAACCTGGGGAAGAACTCGGCGGAGTCGATAGGCGTGGTGGTAAGCTGCACGGGGCCGTTCAACCTGACGGGCCTGCCGTCCATGTCAGTGCCCTGCGGGCTGAATAAGGATGCGCTGCCGCTGGGCATGCAGATATCGGGCCGGGCGTTTGATGAGGCGATGGTCTTGAGGGTGGGGTATGCTTACGAACAGTTATCTCCGCCACCCCGCTTAAAAATCTAAAGCTCCTTTCGACTGAAGACGGCCCAGGCCCCCACGCTCAGCACGACAACAAGGCCGCAGGCGATGGCGAAGCCCGGCCAGAGTTCGTAGGAGTCGCCGACCATGACGTGGTTGGCGAATTCAGGGCCCACCACCGGCCAGAACCGTCTGGAGTGGGGAATGTTGGTCAGGATTTGCATTGCAATAAACACACCGAAGGCCAGACCTGAGACTAGGAGCTGTCTGGTGAACATGGAGCTCCAAAAAAGGGTGAGGCTGCCGATAAACAGCATAGATGTGGCGCTGATTAGAAGGCCGAGAATAAAGCGTCCCAAGCCGCCATTGCCGAAGAGGACCAGGGTCAGCAGGTAGGTCACGACGCCGGCGAGAAAGACCGCCCCGTATATCGATACCGCAAGAGCGAAGAACTTGGCTGACACAAAGGCGGCGCGAGTTACGGGCTTGTTCAGAGTCATGGCGGCAGTCCCACTGGCGCGTTCGCCGGCCAGGGCGCCGGAGGTGGTAATAATCGCAAGAAACAGGCCGAGGGCAGGTATGATGTCCCCCCGCGACGCCCCGCAGGATGTCCCTGGCTTCATCGACACCGTGAGGATGCCCCTGCGCCCGAGCGACGATGTATGAAATTGTGGGGACCAGCACTCCGACCAGGGTAAGGACAGCCGCCATGGCGAAGAATCTCCATGTCCGCCGCAGCTCCATGGCCTCTTTGCTTACCAGCGGCCAAAAACCGGTCATTGCCCTCTTTTATCCTCCTGACCGACCAAGGTCATAAACACATCTTCAAGGCTCGCAAGCTTCAGTTCGTATCGCAGAAGGGTGAGGCCGTTTTCAACCAAGAGCTTGGGCAACTCCTTCTTGGCTAGGACAACGTCTTTGGCATCCACCAACAGCACACGTCGTTGGCCTTGGGGCTTGACGCTGACGGTCCGCACCCAGGGGGTGTTGTTTAATTTCGCGGCTGTGGAGGCCAGATCTTCCTCAGCCTCTATTTCAAAAAGGGAGGACTGGCTTTGGGACTGGAGGTCTGAAATAGACCCGGAGGCGACGATTTTGCCTTTATTGATGATGGCTACCTGGTCACAGATGCGCTCAACGTCGGCCAAAATATGGGTTGATATGAAAATAGTGGTCTTTCCTCTAAGACCCTGAATGGTCTCAAGCATATCCCTCCGGCCCATAGGGTCCAGGGCGGATGCAGGCTCATCCAGGAGGAGGACCTCGGGGCTGTTGATTAGAGCCTGGGCTAGGCCGAGTCGCTGCTGCATACCTCGCGAGTAGCCGCGCACCTTGCGGCTGGCGGCGTCGGCGAGATTCACATGCCGGAGCAGTTCGTCCGCTCGACGCGAGGCGGCGGCCCTATCCAGCCCGTGGAGCTCGCCAGTAAACCGCAGAAATTCAAAGCCTGTCATCCAGCCGTAGAAAGCCGGCGATTCCGGCAAGTAGCCAATCTCGGAACGAAGCCGCAGGGGTTCCCGGACACGTTATGCCCTTCGACCCAGACTTGCCCCGACGTGGGATGAGTTAGGCCGGCGAGGAGCCTGAGGGTTGTAGTCTTGCCCGCCCCGTTAGGGCCAAGAAAGCCGAAGGACGCCCCCTTCTTAATCGCCAAGGTGAGGCTGTCAAGGGCGACGAAACTGCCGAAGTGCTTGGACAGGTTTTCGCAGCGTATCGCTTCCTGGGCGCCGATTGACATCAAGGAGCGGGCCTGAACATGGGCTTGAAGAAGGAGTGGAGGAAGTTGCGCTGGTGGGCCCACTTGTGGGCGCGCCGAAGGCCGGCGTCGGCGATGGGGCCGTCCCGATGGGTGATCGCGACGGCGTGGTACCGCTCGCCGGGCTGGAGCATGGGGTCGACGCCCACCTCCACCTTGCAGCCCGTGGCTTCGAGTGCAGCCTTCAGAACCTCGTAGCCTTTGGCCTTTTTGTTGGGCGTTATGTAAATATAGAACTCGGTGCTGCCCAAGACCTCGTCGATGTGGAAGGCGTCGACGTCGGCGCCAGAGCCCTGGCGGAGGTCGCGGCGGGAGGCGTTGAGGTCGTGGCGGTACATGGATGGTTAGAGGATGTGGAAGAGGAGGAGGTGGTCGCGCAGCACGTCTTGGGCGAAGTCGTTGTTGACGTCGCGCCAGACCGAGTGGATGTGGTTGGCGCCGTTCTGCCGGTTGTCGAACTCGACGACGAAGTTGCCGCCGTGGATCCGGTAGTAGTGTTCCTTGTCCTTGGAGATGGGGCCGCCCCAGGCAAAGTGCAGCTTGTCGAAGTCCTCCTGCTGAAGGCGCGTCAGCTTGTCCTTGGCTACCTCCGGTCTCGCCTGGTTCACGTACTCGGACACCAGGGCCATAAGCATTTCGCGCTGCGAACCGGACATCTTGGACACGGGCAGACCCTCGTACTCCGGCAGGGTGGCGCGGGCCGAGTTGTAGGTGAGGATGTCCCAGGGGGCGTTGGGCCAGATGACGGCCTTGGACCGCTGCGTCTTGTCGAAGCTGTCTATGAGGTCGAAGGCCAGGTCTTCGCGATCGCCGAGGATGCGCAGGCCCTTCTTGGGGCCTTTTCGTACCTCGGCGGGATTGGAGCCGAAGAAGAAAGGCGTGACGGAGACGACCTCTTTGTCCCAGACGCTGAAGTTCAGGGAGACGTGGTGGCCCTCAAACCGCCAGCCCCAGGGGTCCTTCTCGCCCGGCTGGCCGAAGAAGATGAAATAGTAGAGCTGCGGGTCGCGGACAAAGGTAATGCGGTTTTGCTCCTTTTCGATGGCGCCAAGGACGTTCTCGTGCTCAACGATCTGCAAGGCTTGTTTGTAGGACTTCTCCGGCAGGGAGACGGCCAGGATGTCCAGGGCCAGCTTTCGCTGATGGGGCTCCATATCGCGGAGGGGGAGGCCGTGGCGGTTGAGGGGAGGATAGAACCAGAAGAAACGCTCGCCATCGGCAAAGTTATAAATAGTCTTGGCGCGCTGAGGGGCCGAAAGGCTTTCAAGGAACTTGTCGCAGGCATCCGCCATCTGGGAGGCTAGCTTGGAGTGAGACTGGCCGCTGTGCATAAGAGGCCTCCTTTATGTCAAGTCGTGTATGGCAGCTTTGATGATGCCATAGGGAGAAGGGGAGGCGCAAATAATAGAAAAGGACGGTTACGAGTTCTTGGCTGTTTGACGCTCTATAGTTGGTCTTCGGGTACAAGCTTAAGAGTGTCCACATGTCGGGGGCGAAGAAATCGGAAGTGGCGGTAGTCTAGGGTAGCGAGCTTGGGCTCATTTAGGCGTTCCACGATAGCTAAGACTGCGGCGTCTACGAATCCTATATCGGTGTCAGCATAGCGGTCGCAAATCTCGCGGATGCGCCGATAATCAGAGGGCTGCAACTCCTCTACATGGTAGGAGCCAGCAAAAATATCGTCGAGAAGCACTAGGAAAACCCCAGAATGAAGCCTGTTATGCACAAGCCAGTCCACTTCAATCAGTACGGGCGCAGGTATTACCAGCGCCTCAGCAGTGCCTTCTAAAAAGTCGAGGCACCGACGATTCTGGGCGTCAGTTCGATCCAGAGTTGCGTATAATGGCCCAGTGTCAAGAACTAGCGCCATGAACGCGGTACCGGTCGCATGTCACCCGCTTTTGTCGAGGTGTCAGTGTAGCCCGAGGCGCCAATACCCCAACTTCGTGGTCTTGGTCGATAACTCTTGGCCTTCTCTTCTAGAGCTTCTCGGACTAGAGCAGCAATAGACGTACGCCGCTCTGCCGCCATCAAACGCAAGCATTGCAACAATTCTTCAGGGATAGATATTGTGGTGCGTTCCATGGCATCATGATATCACTAATGATGCGTTAAAGCTATGTAATATACGTGACTTTAGAGCGATTTATTCCCAAGAGACTTTAAAAGAATGGCAGTGACTTGCTTTATAATACCCTGAAGCGTTCCAAGCGGCCCATATAGGGCTTGGACAGAAGTAAGCCGCTTTAAGGCCAATCATAGGAGGTTCATCTATGGCTATCTATGAATACTACTGCGGCTCCTGCAAGCAGGAGTTCCAGCTTATGCGCTCCATGAGCCAGTTCAATGAGCCTGGGCCATGCCCGACCTGCGGGAAGCCGTCGCAGAAGCTGGTGTCGGCACACGCTTCCAAGATTGGGTATTATTTGAAGCCCTCGTCCGGGGGAGCGTTTCGGAGTCATAAGGCGGCATCGGAAACCGCCAAGAAGGGCAAGCCAAAGAAGAAAAGCAAGTAGCCAAACGCCATTCTTTGCTTTGGGCCCGTCCCGATGGAATCGAGGCGGGCTTTTGCTTATATTCGAGGCAAACGATACAGGGTAATTAGGAGGGAGCTATGGACTTGAAGGGGAAGGTGGCACTGGTGACGGGGTCGGGAAGGAACATTGGAAAGGCGACGGTCTTAGAATTGGCCCGCCAGGGCGCCGACGTGGTGGTGAACGCGCGGTCTAACCGAGGGGAGGCAGAGGCGGTGGCGCGGGAGGCGCGGGAGATGGGGGTGCGGGCGCAGGCGGCGGTGGCGGACGTGGGCGACGCAGCGCAGGTGGAGCGGATGGTGGCGTCGGCGATTAAAGAATTCGGGCGCATCGACATCCTGATAAACAACGCAGGCCTGCGGAAGACCACACCCTTCGTCGACATGACGCATCAGGAGTGGCGGGAGATTATGGCGGTGAACCTGGACGGGCCGTTCTACTGCTGCAAGGCGGTGGCGCCGGGGATGATAGAGCGGAAGTGGGGCCGCATTATCAACGTCGGCGGGCTGTACGCCTTCAAGGGGAATAAGGGGTTTGCTCACGTGGGCGCGGCGAAGATGGGGGCGCTGGGGCTGACGCGGTCCCTGGCGGTGGAGCTGGCGCCCTACGGCATTGTGGTCAACCACATCGTGCCCGGGTCCTTCGACACCAGCCGCGAGGGCGGAAAGCGGACGCAGTTGACGCCGGCGCAGCTAGCGGGGATACCCCTGGGGAGGTTAGGCCAGCCGGAGGAGGTGGCGAAACTGTGCGCTTTCCTCTCCTCCGACGGGGCCAGCTACATTACGGGGCAGATGATACACGTGAACGGCGGTGTGGTGACGCATTAGGAGAAGTCGTCGATTCTGGTACTAGAGTCCAGTAGAGGTCGCGAAAAGCCCCTCCTATAATCGTGTGCGTTGGACCAAGGTCCGACCGTATATGGAGGCCCTGCTGTGTCCGTCTATGACTTGGCCCTGGCAGACCGTGAGGGATTTTTCAGCGCGCGCGTCCGTGAGCTTTGTGGATTTCAAAACCTGTCGTTTTTCCTCGTCGAGCCGGTGTGGCTTCGAGAGTTCCTGGAGAAGCTGCAGCGAGGCCAGATTGGGGTTGGCGTATTAATCGACATGGCCTCGGACCCCTACGACGCGTCGGACCTCTACTACCGGCTGGCGAAGGAGGTCAAGGCCAGCGGCGGCCATGTCATCGACGACCCGGACCGCAGCCCCCTGGCGACGCACAAGGGCAAGTTCCACCAGGTGCTGCTGCAGAACCACGTGCCGGTGCCAGACACCGTATTTGTCAAGCGCAAAGACCTGGCGACGTTTAAGCTAACCGACGAGATAAAGTCCCGGCTGGGCATGCCCTTTGTGGTAAAGCCGGGTTGGGGGTTCGGCGGGCGGGGCGTGGAGCTGAACGCGACTTCGGAGGCGGAGGTGAGGAGGTCGGCGGAGCGGAGGCCGGAGTCGGACACCTTCATGCTGCAGAAGAAGCTCAAACCCAAGGCGCTGGACGGGCGCGTCGGCTGGTTCCGCATCTTCCATGTCTGCGGCGAGTACATCACCTGTTGGTGGAACCCGTCCAACGGCGACTACGGCATGGTGTCTCCCCTGGAGCGGCATCGCTACGGCCTGCTGGGGCTGGAGAAGATCGTCTATAAGATAGCCCAGCTATCCAAGATGGAGTTCTTTTCGACGGAAATAGCGATGCTGGAGGACGGGCAGTTTGTGGCGGTGGACTATCTGAACGACGAGTGTGACACGCACCCCAAGTCCTACTGGCCGTCAGGCGTGCCGGACGAGGTGGTGCGGCGCATCGCGTGGCTGTTTGTCCAGAAGGCGATGAGCGTGGTGCACAAGCACCCGTTTGAGAACGAGCTGGTGGAGCGGGATAAGAGCTGGCAGAACGGCCACAAGCGGCGCGAGCCGATGACAAAGGCGCAGGAGATAACGCCCAAGGTGACGGTGGAGTAGGGAATTACGCGTCCCTATATAGCTTCTTCCGCGCCTTGACCTTCTCAATTAGCACCAGCGTTTGCCCTTGCTCCAGCTTGTAGCCCTTGGGCTGGGGAGGCTCGTGGGGGAGGCCCAGCTTTTTGAGGACTTCCGGATTGGTGTAATAGCTGCCATAGACCATTTGGATAAGGGTCTCAAAAAAGATAGGCTCGGCGGATTCTATGGACTGGAGGACGGACACCTTGGCTTTTTCGGGGAGGCTGGCGAAGGGCTTGCCGCCTTTGGCGTGAGCGGCGAGGTCAATTTTATGTAAACCTTCCAGAAATGCGCGGCGTAGTTCGGGGGAGCGGCGGACCTCGCGGTCGATGAATACGACGCCGCCCGCCTGGCCGGCGCCGGGGGTGTTGCCCCGGGGTGGGATGAGGACGTCGGCCAGGGCTTCGACGAGGGCGGCCTGGGCCTCGCTGAAGAAGGTGAGGGGCTGGGCGGTGGTTTCAGGCATATTTATCTCTCCGGTTAGTCCAGCAGATGCCGATGGCTGCGCTTGAAGTGGTCGGCGAAGTAGAGGGCCAGGGCCTGCACGGTGGAGCAGGGGTTCACCGCGCCGGAGGTGACGAAGGCGCTGCCGTCGATGACGAACAGGTTCTTGACATCGTGGGCGCGGCCATGGCCGTCCACCACCGAGTTGCCGGCGTGGGTGCCCATGCGCGCCGTGCCCATGAGATGCCAGCCCGATACCCTCGCCAGCGGGTTCACGAATATTTGCTTGGCACCCGCCGCGTCCAGCAGCTCCTTGGCCCGGTCGATGCCGTGGTCCATCATCTTGCGGCTGTTCTCGCTGAGCTTGTAGGTAATCTTGGGGGCGGGAATGCCGTCGCCGTCGGTGAGGACGGGGTCGATGGTAACCTGGTTGTGGTGTTCGGGGAGGTCCTCGCCGCAGACGGCGATGTTGATGGTGTGGCCGAGGCGCTCTTTGAGGACGCGATGGTGGTCCTGGCCCCAGGGAACGCGGAACCGACCCTGGTTCCCCATGGCGGTCATAAGGGGGCCGGCACCTCGCCCTATCTGGAAGGAGTGGCTTCGGACGAAGCCGCGGCTCAGGTCGGTCTCGTAGAACTCCTGACAGAAGACGGTGCAGCTATTGGGGCCGATGTAGGACTCCAGGTCTTCCTCGAAGACGCCCATAGCCATGGCGTAGGGGTGGAACATGAGGTTCTTCCCGACCATGCCGCCGCTGTTGGCCAAGCCGTCTGGGGAAAGGGCCGACTTGGAGTTGAGGAGCAGGCGCGGGGTGCCGATGCCGTTGGCGGCAACGACCACGATTTTGGCCTTCTGGTGGTGGAGGCGGCCATCGCGGTCATAGTAGATAGCGCCGTCGGCGAGGCCCTGCTTGTTGACGGTGATCTCGCGGACGCGGGCGTAGGTCTTGAGCTGAGCGCCCTTGGCGATAGCCTTGGGCCAGTAGGTCACATCGCTGCTGGCCTTGGCCTTGACGGCGCAGCCGATGTCGCAGGGGCCGCAGTTGTTGCACGCGCCGCGCCCGTCGTAGTCGCGGGTGAGAATGGCGGCGTCGGAGGGCCACCAGTGCCAGCCCAGCTTGTCGAGGCCGCGGACAATGGTGTCGCCCATCTTGCCCAGGGGTATGGGCGGCAGGGGGCGGGCAGGCTTGATGGGGTAAGCGGGGTCGCCGGCGACGCCCGCCACGCCCACCATCTTGTCGTTGAGGTCATAGAAAGGCTCCAGGTCTTTGTAGGACATAGGCCAGTCGTCGGCGACGCCGTCCAGGGTGCGGACGCGGAAGTCGGAGGGCCGCAGGCGGGGGAACTGGCCGCCCCAGTGAATGGTGCTGCCGCCGACGGCGTTGAACATGAGAGGCGAAATGGGCGAGTCGGCATCGTTGACGGGATAGTCCTCGGGGAGGCGGCGGACGTTGGGGTTGGTGGCGTAGTCGCCGTAGCGGGTGAACTCCCAGCCTTCCTTCATAGCGGGATAGTGCTGGGGGTTGAGCCAGCCGCCCTGCTCCAGGCATAGGACTTGGAACCCGGCCTCGGTGAGGCTCCAGGTGAAAGCGCCGCCGGACGCGCCCGCGCCAATGACCAGCACGTCCACGGTATTGTATTGTTTAGCCATGCTGTCTCCGATTTTGTAAGTGCGACGTGAATTATAGCAAGGCGGAGACTTATACACACAGCCAGCAGATGGGTTGAGGGCTGGTGTTTGCTTCTATAAAATGGCGGCCATTGATAGAGGGAGGTGTTTATATGCCAGCCAAGCCTAATATTGTTGTTTTTGGGACGGGCGGGACCATTGCCGCCGTCAGCCCGGACAGGATGGACTTCACGCGATACGGCGACGTGGGAAGGCGCATGCCGGTGGCCGAGAACCTGGAGCGTCTGCCGGAGGCCAAAGAAATCGCTAACCTGCGGGCGGAGGACCTGTATCGGACTTCCAGCGGCGAGATTGGGCCGAAAGAGTGGCTCAACATGGCGCGACGCATCAACGAGACCTTCGCCAGGGACAAGACTGTTGACGGCATCGTGCTGACCCACGGCACGGGGACTATGGAAGAAAGCGCCTATTTCCTGAACCTGACGGTAAAGTCCAACAAGCCGGTGGTTATGACAGGGTCGATGCGCCCCGCCTCGGCCATTGGTACGGACGCCGACGTCAACCTGTACAACGCCATCAAGATCGCGGCGTCGCCGCAAGCCAGGGGGATGGGCGTGGTGGTGTGCCTGAACCATCAGATACACTCGGCGCGAGAGGTGACCAAGAGTGACCCCCTGCGCGTCGAGACCTTCAAGACCCACGAGTTCGGGATACTGGGCTACGCCGACTCGGACGGTGAGGTGCGATTTTATCGAGCGCCGGTGAGGAAGCACACCACGGCGACGCCCTTCGAGGTCAACGGCCTCACCGACCTGCCGAGGGTGGACATAGTGCCCCTCTATGCCGGCGGCGACGATTTGCTGATCAATGCGGTGCGCAAGAACAAGTCGGCTGGGCTGGTGCTGTCGGGTGTGGGCGGTGGTAGCGGGTCCAAGGTGCAGCGGGCGGCGGCGCTGGCGGCGGTGAAGGAGGGTATGGCGGTGGCGCTGTCGTCGAGGACCAGCGGCGGACGGGTGGTGATGACGCCGGAGCGAGAGGAGGAAGGGTTCATATCCGCGGACGACCTGCGGCCCTTGAAGGCGCGGATATTGCTGATGCTGGCGCTGAGCATGACCAAGGACCGCAAGGCCATCCAAAGAATGTTTTATGAGATGTAGGGAGGGGACCCTCATTACCCTTAGTCCCTCTTCTCCCGACTACAGGAGAAGGGGGAGAGAAAAATTAAAGAGCACCTCATCACCCTCCATCTCCCTCTTCTCCTTTTCAATAGGAGAAGAGGGAGGGCCAGAAGAGATACCCCAGCCTCATGGCACCCCTGTTAATAAACCCCTAAGCCATAATCCATCTATCCTCACTCTAAGAAGAAGTACACTGATTCATGCGCAATAGTCGCATACTGGCGGCGTTTAGCGTGCCGGGCTATGGGTGGCTGTGGCTTAGCACGCTCACAAACTCCAGCATCATCAGCGTATTCCTTCTGGCCCAGGGCTGGCTTCTCCTGGATATGACGGGGTCGGCGTTCATGGTGGGTTTCGGCCCGGGGTTCTTTGGCGGGGCCAGTCTGCTGTCCGGCCTTTTCGCGGGCGTGCTGGCGGACAGGGTAGACCGTCGAAACATAGTTATGGCCGTGCAGAGCAGCCTGGCGGCAGCCATACTCCTTCTGGCGGTGCTGGCGGTCAGCGACCTGATCCAGGTTTGGCATGTGCTTGCCGTCGCGGGTGTTGTGGGGCTGCTATGGGGGTGCCAGGGGCCGTCACGCAGCACTTTGCAGTTCGACCTGGTGGGACGCGAGAGGCTAGTGAACGCCATCGCGACGCAGTTCATGGCGCATCACTTGTCGTCGGTGCTGGGGCCGCTGGGCGCAGGATTTGTCCTGGAGTATTATGGAGCGGGACCGCTTTTCTTCATCGTCAGCGGGTGGCTGGCCCTGGGCGCCCTGTGTTTGACGAAGGTGCCGCGACCGGCACGAGTCACGCCAGCTAAAGGCTCGGTGATCTCCAACCTGCTGGCAGGGTTCTCATATATCTGGCACGACAAGCGGTCACGGACGGTGTTCTCGGTGATCCTGATCACGGAAGGGCTTGGATTCTCCAGCGTGTCGATGCTGCCAGTGGTGGTCAGGGACAACCTTCACGCCGGCGCATTGGTGTTAGGACTCCTGGCCACTTTCAGGGGTGTAGGAGGCATGACGGCGGCGCTTATCGTTTCCAGGTTCTCTGACGTGAAGTCTAAGGGATGGGTGTTTGTATGCGCGTCCTTCGGGTTTGGGGCCTCCCTGGTGCTATTCTCGTTCTCGCGCGAAATTCCGTTATCGCTGGCGCTGCTGGTGGCCGTCGGCGCGTGCGGCGTGGTCTACGACACCTTTGGCGTGACCCTTCTGCAATCGCTGTCGCCGGAGGCTATGCGGGGGCGGGTGATGGGGGTGTATAGCTCCATCCTCAGCGGGATTAACCTGGGAGGCTTCGGCATGGGGTCGGTGGCGGGAGCGCTGGGGGTAACATGGGCTATCGCGGGAGGCGGCGGCATCGTGGCGCTTCACGCGTTAAGCCGGATGCCGATGGCGGGATTTATGGGGAGGCCGCGCGGGGTGGAGGAATCAGCGACCCCGCCGGGCCGACCCGCGGCGGCGGGGGCGAAGGACTAGCGATGGATCCTATGTTCCGTATTGGCCCCGAGACCAACACCTTCACCATCCTCGCCCGGTGCCCCCAACGCGGCGCCCTGGGCACGGCCATCGCGACATACTCGCTGGCGGTAGGCGGGACGTGCCAGGCGATTAAGTCCGGCGTCGGCGTCATGGCAAGCCAGGCCTTCGGCGACCCCAGGCTTCGGCCGTTGGCGATGGGGATGCTGGAGGCGGGGTTGGACGCTTATGACACGCTGGAGCGAGTGAAGCGCAAGGACCCGTATATCGAATACCGGCAAATCGGGATTGTGGACTCGATGGGGCGGGTGGCGGCGCACACGGGGCCGAAGGCGAGGCCGTGGCACGGGCACATGGTGGGGCGAGGGTATGTGGTGATGGGGAACGCGCTGGTGGGCGGGCAGGTGCTGGAGGCGATGTCGAAAGCCTACGAGGCGTCGGAGTTGGAGGAACTGGAAGAGCGGCTGCTGCGGGCGCTGGAGGCGGGTCGGGACGCCGGCGGGCAGCCCCAGGGGCAACGGTCGTCGGTGCTGGTGGCGCATCGAGAGGAGAGCTACCCGTGGATGGACCTGCGGGTGGACGCGCACTCTGAGCCGGTGGGGGAGCTGCGGCGGGTGTACGAGACGTACAAGCCCATGGCGACGTACTACTACGAGATGCGGCCCAAGGACCCGGCCCATCTGCCGACTCAGGATGAGTGGCTGGCGAGGCAGAAGTGGAGCGGGTGATCAATTGTTGCGCAGCGCCCCCATAGAAGTTGTCGACTATGACCCTAAGTGGCCGCTTATGTACGAGGCGGAGAAAGAGCGGATTGCCTCGGCTTTAGGCCCCTTGGTCCGAGCGATTGAGCATATCGGAAGCACGTCAGTAGCGGGTCTGGCGGCGAAGCCTACTATTGATGCGCTGGTGGGTATTCATAATCTAGCTGACGTCGGTAAGTGCATAGTGCCGCTGGAACAGATTGGATACCAACACAGGCCAGCCTTTGAATCCCAGTTCCTAGGCGGCCATTACTTCAGGCGGCGCAACGAGTTGGGCCAGCATACTTATCATATCCATGTAACTGAGTTCAACAGCGAGTTTTGGAATCGACACATCGGCTTTAGGAATTATCTGAGGACGCATCCTGAAGCTGCCAGACAATACGAGCAGTTAAAAAGAGGTCTGGCGCAGAAGTTTCCGAACGACCGCGAGCGGTACACGGAGGGGAAGAGCGAGTTCATCCGCGGAATAGAAAAGATTGCCGGTATGCCAGCGAATGGTTGACACGTCCCAGTCCGTAAACAAATCTGCTATATTAGCGCCCATCGAACAGGCTTGAGATTCTGAGTATTCTCCGAAGGGAGGCGCTATGAAGCCGTACACCTATGACGAAGTCGCGATGCTGGCCAAGGCGGCGGGCATCAAGTGGGTGAAGGGGGCGGACCTGGTGGAGGTGACGCACCGGCTGAACTTTATTATTCAGGGCGTCGAGAAGTTTGAGCATCCTGACATCGACGCCACGCCGCCCGTCGCCACCTATCCTTTGAACGAGGAGCCTGGCCATGGAAAGTAAACTTTTGGAAAAACTGTCGGGGGCGGAGATGGCGCGGCTCATCGCCAAGAAAGAGCTGTCGCCCGTCGAGCTGACGGAGGCGTACCTGGAGCGCATCGAAAAAATCGACTCCAAGATTGGGGCGTATATCACGGTGACGGGCGAGTACGCGTTGAAGGAGGCCAAGAAGGCGGAGCGGGCGGCGGCCAAGGGCGAGAAGCTGGGGCCGCTCCACGGCCTGCCTATCGCTCTTAAAGACCAGTTCGATACCAAGGGCATCAAGACCACCTCCGGCTCGCGAAGCCTGGACAAGAACATACCCAAGCAGGACGCCACCACAGTGGAGCGGGTGAAGAAGGCTGGGGCCATCATCATCGGCAAGACGCAGATGACCCAGTTCGCCACGGGCATGCCCGACCCGTACCAGTACACCGACCCGCCTCGCAACGTGTGGGACCTGGAGCGCGACCCGCTAGGCTCTAGCACGGGGTCGGCCATGGCCATCGCGGCGTCCATGGCGGCCACGTCGCTGGGCGAGGACACGGGCGGGTCCATTCGGTGCCCGTCATCGGCCAACGGCGTCGTCGGGCTGAGGCCGACGTGGGGCCGGGTCAGCCGCCACGGCGTGATCCCGCTAAGCTGGTCTATGGACCAGGCGGGGCCGATAACTCGGACGGTGGAAGACGCCGCTATCATGATGAACGTCATCGCCGGCTATGACCCTCGCGACGCCCTGACGTCCAGGCTGCCGGTGCCGGACTACACCAAGTCGCTGAAGACCAGCCTTCGCGGCATGAGGGTGGCGGTGGTGAAGGAGCTGACCGACGATGACGCCGCCGACCCGGTGGTGTCCAAGGCGGTGAAGAAGGCGGCGGACCACCTGGCGGAGCTGGGGGCGGAAGTGGACGAGGTGTCGCTGCCCATGCTGCCGGACGCGATAGCAGTAGCCGGCGCAGTGACGGGCAGCGATTCAGCGTATGTACATTACAAGGGGATCCGCGAGCATCCCGAGAACTACGGGCGCACCCTGCGCATGAGGCTGGTGGCCAACTCGCTGATACCCAGCCAGGTGCTGCACAGGGCCAACAAGATTCGCGAGCTGCTGCGCCGTCACTGGCTGGCGCTCTTCGAGAAGAATGATGTTCTATTAAGCCCCACGCTGATGTACCAGGTCAACAAGATTCGATACCCGAAGGTCATCAAGTCGCAGGATGAATTGGTATCGAAGTTCGGCGTCGGCAGCGGCGACTCGACGGTCCACGCCGCCTTCCTGGGGACGCCCGCGATATCGGTGCCCTGCGGCTTCGACACCAACGGCGTGCCCATCGGCCTCATGGTCATGGGCGACAGGTTCCAGGAAGAAAAGATACTGAGGGTGGCCCACGCCTATGAGCGCAGCACCGACTGGCACAAGAAGCGGCCTAAGCTCTAGAGGGGAAAATTGTGGAATATCAGATACTGTATAAGCCGTCCTACGCCCTGGCCGTCATCAAGTTAAGGGAGGGCGAGTCGCTGAACGCTGAGTCCGGCGCCATGGTCAGCATGTCGGAAGGCATCCAGATGGACACTCACATCCGGGGCGGCCTGTTCTCCGGCCTCAAGCGCACCGTCCTGGGCGGGGAGAGTTTTTTCATCAACACCTTCAAGGCCAACCAGCCGGGTGAGGTAACCGTGGCGCCCGCCCTGCCCGGGGACTTGGCCTACCATGCCATGGACGGCGAGACGCTTTTCGTGCAGTCGGGGTCCTACATCGCGTCGTCGACAGAGATACAGGTGGACACCAAATGGGGCGGGGCCCGGTCCTTTTTCTCCAGGGAGGGCCTGTTCCTGCTCAAGGCGACGGGTCGAGGCCACCTGTTCATGTCGAGCTACGGCGCCATCCACGAGCTTACACTGGCCGCGGGGCAGAAATACACCGTCGATACCGGGCACATGGTGGCTTTTCAGGAGGGCGTCCAATACAACGTGCGGCGGTCAGGAAGTTGGAAGACGACCATATTCGGCGGCGAGGGGCTGGTGGTGGAGCTGACGGGGCCGGGAAAGATATATATGCAGACGCGCAGCCCCGAGTCTTTCCTGAGTTGGATTGTTCCTAAGCTGCCATTCAAGCGAGAGTAGGGTGTCAGGCCCGGATAATTTCTTCCCTCGTCCTTTTGTGCGCCGCGCTAATCCAATAGTGGCGGCCAAAGACAACCATTGTAATGGTTGCGGCGGTCCCGGAATCGGATAGCCTAATCGCTGGGGCGGGCGCGGAACACAGACTAAGCGCTGGCCCTAGAAAGACGCGCGATTTCAACTAACAAGCTGCCCCCATCAAATCAATGGGTCCTGGCGCGATGAAGTTACGAGCAAGCCTGGCGACACTCTCGCGCCGCCAGAAGGCGAAGGCTGGCCCATCGGAAGTCGAAGCGAGGACAAGGCCCAGCCCCGCGGCTGTCCTTTTCATAAATACCACTGAATTCTTTGGCCCTGTGATGCAAGTCCACAGCCGGATAATCAAGCGCCTGGACCCGCAGGACTACCGCGTCATAGTGGCGACCAACAGGCGGGGCGACTCGCATGACCAGTTCAGGAAAATCGACGGCATCGACATCCGTCTCTACAACCTGGGCGTTTCCTTTAATAGCTACAGCAAAAGTCCCCTGGGAAGAGGCGCGGCGCTAATCAGCAATCTGGAGTCAATAGGGAATATTCCACGGCTCATAGGCCTTATCTGGAAAGAGAGGGTCAAGGTCATACACAGCGCCTCAGCGCCCCGGATGGTCCTGCTGGGCGCGGCGCTGGCGCTTTTGACCCCGGCGAAGCTAGTAGTACACGTCCATGAGAAGCCGTCTTCGCTGCGAGGCGTTAAGCGCGTTCTGGTGAAGTGGGCTTCTCAAAGGGCTAAGGCGGTCATCACGGTCTCCAAGTTCATAGCCAGAGACATGGAGATCCTCGGCGTCGACTCGAAGAAGATATGGCCGGTGCTGAACACCGTCGATGCGGAACGGTTTAACCCCCATGCCAGCGGCGAGGCGATACGCCGGGAGTTTGGCGTCAAGCCGGATGAGCTGCTGGTGGTGGTGGTCGGCAGGATTGTCAAGGAAAAAGGGCAGTGGGACCTCATCGAGGCCATGGCGATGGTAAAGGAGCGATGTCCCAAGGCCAAAGCCCTGCTGGTGGGCTGGTCGCCGCCAGGGGACGGCTACCTGGAAGAGCTGCGGAGCTATCGCGACACTCTTGGTCTGGCCGACACCGTTATATTTGGAAAGCCGAGGACGGATATTCCGGAGGTGACGGCGGCGGCGGACGTAGTGGCGGTGCCATCTACCAAGTCCGACCCGTGCCCGCTGGTGGTCCTGGAGGCTATGGCTAGCGGAAAGCCGGTGGTGGGCACCATCACCGGCGGCATACCCGAGATGCTGGTGGAAGGGACCGGGCTTCTGGCGCCGCCCAGGGAGCCTGCCGCGCTGGCCGGGGCCCTTATCACACTGTTGTCCGACGCATCGCTGCGTCGAAGGCTGGGGGAGGCGGCGCGGCGGCGGGTGGAGCGGGACTTTTACGAAGGGCGGCTGGCGGAGCAGGTGTCGGAGGTCTACCGCGCGGTGGTTGGGAGCGAGGCAAGACAAGCCGTCGTGAAGTAGCCGGTCCCCCAGGCAGCTGAGTCAACAGGCGCCATTTAGCTGCGACAGCGCGCGCCGCCGCGTTTCCGTGATTCGGCACCCACGTTGACCCTGAAAACAAGCCCACGTATAATCCCGCCAAACTCGACTTGTGCAGTGGCTTCAGGATTTACTCTCCAAAACCGTTGCGCTAGTTAAACTTGCATATTGCCTGCGAGGTTCAACGTCCCATGATGGACCCGAAGAAGATAGGGATATATCTGAACAAGAAGGACGGGAAGCTGCTGAGGATAACCTCGCCCTACTACATCCCCAAGGGCTCGGACTGGACCATGGTGAGTAGCGACCCCAACGAAACGCTGGTCTCCTTAAGGAAGATTATTAAGAAGAAAAAGCTCCTAAAAGAACCCGAGAAGGCCGCCTGGGGAAGGCTGCCGCTGGAAAAGTAGCCGCAAGATTTCAAGCCACAGAAAGTTGGAGGAGTACCAATGACCGACCGAATCGAGGAATTTATTCGAGACTCCCAGGCCTACATAGGCAAAGAGGCCGAGGATGTCCCGCCCGGCGCTGAGCTGGCCGACTGGCTGACCATCCGCCGCTTCTGCGCCGCTCTGGGAGACCAGAACCCGCTATACAAAGACCCCGCCCACGGCGTCGGCTCCAAGTACCACGCCATGATAGCGCCACAGACCTTCGTGGCGGCCATACGCACGCCGACGGCGGGGGCGGCTTACGTCCACAAAGACTACGGCGTCGCGACGTTCCTGACCTCGGCGTCTATGGAGCTGGTGGACGTGGTCCGGTCGGGAGACAGGTTCAACAGCAGCCTAAAGGTGACGGGTGTGAAGGACGGGCCGGGGTGGAAGGACCGCGGTACGGCGCAGGTGAGGTCGAGCGCGGAGTACCGCAACTCCTATGGCGGGCTTATCGGCACCTCGACGGGCACAGTGGACGTGATACCCTTCGAGCGCGGCCGGGAGTTCTTCGATGAGCGGGATATATACAGCTATTCAGATGACGAGATCAAGGCGATAAAGAAGGGCATCGAAAGCGAGCCTCCGCCTCGCGGTAGGCACGTCCGGTATTGGAACGACGTGAAGGTGGGCGAGCGGCTGCCGGTGCTGGTGAAGGGGCCAATGAGCCTGCAGGACATGATGGCCTGGAGCGTGGCCGAGCAGAAGGTACTGGCCCTGGGCACGCCTATATACCAGGCCCTGAAAAAGATGCCGGGCCGTGTGCGCGTCAACCCCACCACCAACTGGCCCTACTGGGACGCCGACCAGGAGTTTGAGGACATACTGTCTTGCCAGGACCTGGGGTTCAAGGCGCCGGCGGGGCGCGGTATGCAGCGGGTGTGCCTGGCGGGCCACCTGGCGACGCAGTGGATGGGTGACGACGGCTTCCTGCGGTCGTTGGAGGCCGAGATGCCGCGCCACTGGCTCTACGGCGACACTATGTGGCTCACCGGCGATATCATCGACAAGTACAAAGAGAAGGTAGGCAAGGAGTTGTATCACGCGGCGGTGGTGCGGGTCACCGGCCACAACCAGCTTAAGGAAACTATCCTGCGAGGACGAGCCGTGGTGTACTTGCCCAACCCGGGGTACCCAGTGGAACTACCCATACCCCATGAGGATTGGGCGCCGTACTACGAAGGACGTTAAACGTTATTAGCGGTTATTTGTTAGACCTTTAAGGAGGCCAATCTTGGCTAAAGCAGCGCACGAGCAGAATTTTGAAGAAGCCATTCAAGAGTACCTGGAGAAGTCCAGGGCAATGATCGGCAAAGAGGTCATGGAGAACCTGCCGCCGGAGCCGCCCGCGCCCTTTGACCAGAAGGGACCGCCCTTCGAGGCGGCGCTGCGCATGGACTCGCGGACTATTCGCAACTACGCCCTGACCATCGGTGACGACAACCCTCTGTACACCGATCCCGATTACGGCAAGAAGACCAAGTACGGCAGCCAGATAGCGCCCGGGCCTATCCTATCTCTGGTGCGATACCCTTCCGCCCACGGCGCCAAGCGGCCCGAGGGCTATCCCATGGCTAACTTCATATCGGGCACGGCCTGGGAGTTCTACGACGCGATCAGAGTCGGGTCCAAATTCCGCTCGTCAAAAGTCACTAAAGAGGTGTTGGAGCGCAAGGGCGGCCAGGGCACCCTCATATTCCTCATTTCCGAGTGCTACTACACCGACTTCCACGGCGACATCCCTGCCAAGTGCTACGGCACGCAGATTATGGTGCCCAGGCCCGAGATGGGCGCCACCCGCGCCATGCCTAAGACCAAGCTGGGCCAGAGCATGATGTACAGCCGTCCGGCGTCCAAGTATTCGCGGGAGCAGATTGAAGACCTGGTGAAGAAAATTGAAGGGTTCAAGCGGCGCGGGCCGGAGCCTCTATACTGGGAAGACGTGCAGGTGGGCGATAAGGTGGGGCCGTTTGTGCTGCCGCCGTGGTCGCTGCAAGACCAGGTGTCGCGGCACTTCATGGACTACTGCTGCCGCGCGCCGGAGAACCTCCCCGGCGACAACTACGCCTTCGAGCCTTTCTACCACTTCGCGCTGAAAAAGACGGAATGGGTGCGCGAGCATCCCATCACCCGATGGCCCCACGAGCCGGGGTCGGAGCACGAGGACGCGCTGCTGGCGATATATCGAGGCCAACCCGGCCCCTTCGACTTCGGCGTGCAGCGGGTGCAAATACCGCAGCGTCTTATGAGCGACTGGGCGGGCGACGAGGGGTTTATTCGCCGCATGTACATCGCCATGCGACGCCCCGTCTTCTACGCCGACGCCACGATTTACGAAGGCGAGGTGGTGAAGAAATTTACGGAGGTCCAGGAGGGTAAGGCGGAGCCAGGCGGGGTGCCCGGCAAGGCCACGTACCACGCGGTCGGTATCAAGATTAACGGCACTAACCAGGTGGGCGAGCCACAGGCCCCCGGCACGGCGACGGTGTACCTGCCGTCGCGCGAGCACGGGCCGGTGCAGTTGCCTATACCCCACGCGGCCAGAACGCCTTTTGTGCCTTACGACACGTATAGGCAGGACTGGTATTAATCTAACCCCATACACAGTAGGAAGGCAGGAGTAGTCGATGGCCCTGTTGCTAGGCGATAAGGAAGTAACGCAGGTTATGTCCATGAAGGACTGCGTGGGCGTCATGGACGATGCCTTCAAGCAGGCCGGAAACGGCCAGACTTGGAACCGCCCCCGCTCTCGAATACGCATGCCGCGAGGTTTCCACCATCTGATGGCGGCAGCGGTGCTTGGCAGTAAGGTCTTTGGCCTCAAGACCTACACCAGCTTCCGCGCTGGCGTGCGATTCATGATCGTGCTGTACGACAGCGAGACGGGCGATCTGCTTGCGCTGGTACAGGGCTCACAGTGCTCGTTGATGCGGACGGGTGCTGTGACGGGCGTCGCGACCAAGTATATGGCCCGTCAGAACGCCTCGACGGTGGGGATCATCGGCACGGGGTTTCAGGGCCGGGGGCAGTTGGAGGGTGTGTGCGCCGTGCGGAATGTGAAGTCCGTTAAAGCTTTTGACGCTGTGCCGGAGTCGCTGAACAAGTTCTGTGGGGATATGAGCAAGAAGCTGGGTATCGAGGTCAAGCCGGCCGCCAGCGCCCAGGATTGTGTCAAGGGAGTGGACATGGTCATCACCATGACTACGTCTCGAGAGCCGGTGCTGCTGGGAGACTGGCTCGAGGCTGGGCAGCACGTCAATGCCGCCGGCAGCAACCACTGGATTCGCCGCGAGGTGGACGATAACGTCATCAAACGCTCGAACATCGTTGTGGTGGACAGTCTGGAGGACGCCAAAGTGGAGGCGGGGGACCTGCTGTACCCCATCGAGCGCGGAGTGATTCGATGGGACCAGATCCACGAGCTGGCGTCGGTGGCGGTAGGTAGGGTCCATGGCCGCGACAACGACCAGCAGATAACGCTTTTCGAGTCCCAGGGCGTCGCTATAAGCGATGTGGCGGCGGCTGCGTATGTTTACAAGAAGGCCAAGGAGCAGGGACTGGGGACGGAGATAAAGCTGGAACTGTAGGGGAAGGGACAATAAGAAACGAGGCGACGCTTGAAAGGGAATGGACAGCAGGGGCCTCTGGCAGGCCTTCGGATAATCGATTCCAACACCATGGTCGCCATGCCGACGGGGATGCACATCCTGGCGGACATGGGGGCCGAGGTGGTGAAGGTGGACAGCCACACCGTCTTCCGCACCGAGGAGGCCCGGGTTATCTACGCTGACAACGATCCCGGCGACCAGCCGTGGAACCGCGAAGGCTCCTTCAACACGCTGCAGCGCAGCAAGCTGGGCGTCACCTTGAATCTTAAGACTCCCCAGGGCATCGAGTTATTTAAAGAGTTGGTGGCTATCAGCGACGTGCTGGTGGAGAACAACCGGGCCGGCACTATGGAGCGGCTGGGCCTGGGCTATGATGAGATGAAGAAGATCAGACCGGACTTAATTTATGTCTCCAACACTGGTTTCGGGCACACTGGCCCGTGGCGTCGCTACGCCGGCATCGGACGCATGTTTGAACTGACCTGCGGCCTCAGCCAGTTTACAGGTTACACCGACGAAGGGCCTCGCCGAGTCGGCAAAGCCTTCTTCGACCTGCACGTTGGCTGGATGGTGGTCTTCGCGATTATGTCGGCGTTGCACCATCGCCAGAAAACCGGACGGGGCCAGTGGATTGACTTCGCGATGTACCAGGTAGGCGTGTCTACCATGGGCGACGCAGTCCTGGACTTCATCGCCAACGGCCGCAACGGCAAGACCATGGGCAATCGACACCCCTCTATAGCCCCCCATGGCGTCTACCCTTGCAAGGGCGACGACAAGTGGGTCGCCATATCCTGCGAGAACGACCAGCAGTGGGAGTCGCTGGTGACGGCCATGGGGAGCCCGTCGTGGGCGACGGATGAAAAGTTCAGTGACAGCCTGGCACGATGGAAAAACCAGGACGAGCTGGACAAGAACATTAGCCAGTGGACGCGGCACTTCGAGAATCTGAAGCTGACGCACATGCTCCAAGGCGTCGGGCTGCCAGCCATGGCGGTGATGAACAGCCGCGAACTGCTTACCGACGAACACATGAAGGCGCGGGGGTTCTATGAGAAGGTGGAGCACCCCGCCGAGACCAAGATCGGCACCAAGCTCTACTTCGGCAGGCCGTGGAAGATGTCCAAGACGCCATCGTTTATTCGCCGCCCTGCGCCCAATCTGGGCGAGCATAACGAGGAGATTATCGGCGATTTGCTGGGCCGGAGCAGGCAGGAGATGGAGAGGTTATACGAGCTCGGGGTGTGCGGCACTGTGCCGGACATCAAGCCCACGTATAAGCCGCCTAGCTACGACCAGCAGATGCAGGAAGGCACCCTGACCGCCATCGACACCGACTATCGAAAAATCCTGGGGTTGGAGTAATATGCCTGGCTTAGCTTTAGACCACTTCAACGTCCTGGACCTGAGCGGCAACATCGCCGGGCCTTTCTGCGCCAAGCTGCTGGCGGACTACGGAGCCGAGGTTATAAAAATCGAGCCACCGGGCCACGGCGACCCGGCCCGCAGCGCCGGCCCCTTCTTTAAGGACGACCCACACCCTGAAAAGAGCCTTCTCTACTTCTACCTCAACTGCAACAAACGCGGCGTGACGCTGAACCTGGAAAACTCGTCAGGGCGGAAGATATTCCTAGAGTTGGTGAAGAAGGCGGACGTGCTCATCGAGAGCTTCCTTCCTGGATACATGGCAAAGCTGGGCCTCGGTTACGAAGACCTGGAGAAAATTAATCCGGGGCTGGTAGTGCTTTCCATCACGCACTTTGGGCAGGACGGACCGTATAAAGACTACGCAGGCAACGACCTGGCCTACTACGCCATGAGCGGGATGATGCTGACCAGCGGGGCCTATGCCCGCGAGCCCCTGAAGCACGGCCACCCCCAGAGCTACTACATGGGCGGCATCATCGGCTCCTACACCGTGTCCGCGGCGCTGTTCTCGCGATACATGACAGGCGAGGGCCAGCACATCGACCTGTCGCTGGCCGAGTGCGTGGCGGCCCACAACTACGACAGCGCAACCAGATACGTTTACAGCGGTACTATCGAGCGCCGCGCGCCCAAGGTGGAAGCCTTTTCGACCAAGGGCATCCAATACGAAGGCATAGTGCCAACTAAGGACGGGTATATATCGCCCACTATGCAGAAGGGACGGCCTACCGCGCCTTTTAAGGAGTACGCCACCCTGCTGGGCCATCCGGAGCTTGAGAACCCCAAATATGACACGCGGCAGAAGGTGCTGGACAATCGAGAAGAGGTGGACGACCTGCTGCTCCCTATCATCAAGAACGAATGGAAGAAGTTCGACTATTACAACACGTTCATGGAGGAGGGGTTTGTGGCGGGGGTAGTGCAGACCAGCGAAGACCTGGTGAACTGCCCGCAGCTAGACGAGCGCGGCTACTTCATCGGGGTGGAGCACCCGGTCATCGGCAAGATTAAGTATCCGGGGGAGATGTTCCGCCTGCCGGACAGCCCCTGGAGCCTTCGGAGGCCCGCCCCGCTGCTGGGCCAGCACAATCGAGAGGTGTATTGCAGGGAGCTTAAGTACTCCAAAGACGACCTGGTGCTGCTGCGGCAGCAGGGGGCGATTTAGCAATCTACTGAAGTCGTTCTTCCAAGGTTGTAACCGCAAATTTGCATATTTCATCCCGTCATGGGAGGTTGCTTGTGGATGAAAGCACCAAGAAATCAATAACCCTGGGTAGAACGATTTACAGCTTTTTCCTTCTTGCCATCGTCGCATATCTATCGGTATTTCTGTGGCTGGAGCGCATTGGGTATGAGTACATTATCGATGATCAACCTGATTTGCTCCGTTTAACAACTATTGCCCTGGCCGTAATTGGCGTTATAAACCTCATTCAACCTTACTTCACCTTTAAAAGAATGATACTCCGTGGAGAACCAAACAATAACAAGCCTACTGTCCCCTTCCGTTAGCCTTCCTGATTCGTGCCAGTTTCTGCCAGAGTGTTGCTGTCTATGGTCTAATCTTAGGCGTCTTAGGGGCAAAATGGTATGTGGTGTTGCCATTTCTCCTGACGTCAACCATCGCTCTCGTTTTGACCTTCCCGAATGAACGACAGTTAGAGAATTAGGAGGCAGATATGACAGTCCGATGGGACAACGCCAGCGTCGGCGGCAACGCCATGCGCGTTTACGCCGCCGTCCCCTCCAGCGACGGCCCGCACCCGGCGGTGGTGGTCATCCATCACGGCGCGGGCGTCGATGGGTTTACCCAGGATGTTGTCAATCGGCTGTGGCGGGAGGGTTACGCCGCCGTGGCGCCGGACCTGTTCCATCGCCAGCCCGAGAGGCTGCCCGAGGGCAAGCGCCGCATCGATTTGTTGAAGGACAGTGAGATTATTGCTGACGTGAACGCCACAGTGTCGTATTTAAGGAACGCGGGCGCAGGTAAGGTAGGGATTGTAGGGTTCTGCATGGGCGGACGGGTGGTGTATCTGGCAGCGGGAGCCAGTAAGGATTTCAGCGCCGGGGCGTGCTTCTACGGCGGCAACATTTTCAAGCCCTGGGGCGGCGATGGCCCCACCCCCTTCGATCGCACCAAGAGCGTCGCGTGCCCCATCATCGGCTTCTTTGGCAAAGACGATCCCAACCCCACCCCCGCAGACGTGGATAAGATAAGTAAAGAGCTGACTAAACACGGCAAGGAGCACAGGTTCTATTCGTACACCGGTGCCGGCCACGCCTTCCAGAACTTCCTGGCGGACAGCTACCGAGAGCGGGCTGCCAAGGACTCGTGGGGTAAGATGCTGCGGTTTTTCGAGGAGAAGCTGAAGGCGAGGGAGATGGCGGGGGTAAGGTAGACTAGCTAGTTAGCTTACTTTACCTCGCTATCCTCATGTACCCTAAGCCGTCCAGGCTCCACGATCCATAGCTTTCCTGTTGGAGTTTCTGTCCGTAACGCCCTGATCAGCGTTTCGATGAGGAGCTTCGTAGTGGCGAAGAGTTGGTTTGGGCTGCGAAGGACTACAACCCCTAACGATTCTGCGGGGGGGGATAGCGGAGGACATTGGCGAAGTCCAAGTCCAAGGTGATTAGAATTCTTCCTTCAGCGCCGCATAATCTGAGGAGCGATGCATCATCTAGCCGGCTAATTCCTTGCTCTTTAACACTGGCTGCGTTATGGCCTGCGGTTCGCAACGGCTCAACAAGCCTAACGTCGAGGTTTTCGTCAAGTTTGACCTTCATCCGGCTTTTGGAGATAGGTCTACGAACCGCTCGCGAGCCATCTCAGCGGCAAAGGCCAGGGCTGCTCTTATATCCTCTCTGGTAAGGGCAGGAAAAGCTTCAATTATCTCTTCGTCAGTGGCGCCGGCAGCAAGATTATCTACGATGAGGGACACCCACACTCAAGTGCCCTTAATGCATGGCCGTCCATGACATGTTCTTGGGTCTATGGAGATTCGAGACTTCCAATCTTGCAAAAGACACCCGCCGCAAAGGCTTGTTGGTGGCGCATACGGGGTTCGAACCCGTGATCTCCGCCTTGAGAGGGCGATGTCCTAGGCCACTAGACGAATGCGCCACGCTGAGGCTATTTTAGCATAACCTAGTCTTGACCCCAATCCCGTGATAGGATTAGATGGAATTTCGCACTGCCCGATGGTGCAGCGGTAGCACACATGACTCTGGATCATGTAACCCTGGTTCGAATCCAGGTCGGGCAGCCAGCTTTCCCTCAACATTGCGATTCTCCGTGTTGACGACCGCCGATCATGCTGTCATACTGCTTTCATACCATTGTCATACCGAGGTGCTGCTATGGCTAAGATAGCTATTAGCCTTCCAGATTCCGTTTTGGATGCTGTTGAGAAAAAGCGCAAGTCGCGAGGGCAGAGTCGCAGCGATTTTTTCCGTCAGGCTGCTGAGGCCCTTCTAAAGCGAGAGACAGAGGCCATACAAAAATATATTCAGGGCTACCTTAAATATCCCGAGACTCGAGAAGGGCTGGATTGGCTTCAAGGAGCTTCTCGAGAGGTCCTTAATGAATATCCTTGGGACTCTGAGGATGACAAGTGAGGCGGGGTGAGGTGTGGTGGGCAGACCTGCCGCCTCCATCGGGCCGTAGGCCGGTGGTGCTTCTATCTCGTGATGAAGCTTACTCCCTTAGAGAATTCGTTATCATGTCCCCTATTACGACACGCAGAAGAGGTCTTTCCACCGAGGTATCTCTAGGGCCGGAGGAGGGCCTTCCCAAATCTTGTGTCGCAAATCTGGATGTCATCATCACGGGACCCAAAGCCAGTCTTAAAGAACGAATCGGCGTTTTGTCTTCGGCCAAGCTGCGCGCGGTGGAGGCTTCAATGCGTTTCGCGCTGGGGCTGGAGGACTAGAGGCCTAAGTTAGATCATGAACCTGGCTATCAATCGATTACGTATTTCGTCGCATTAAGTAGCATTCGTCCCGCCATTGGCCTGCCCCTCTTCACAAAAACAAGAATTCGAGTTATTATCTCTGCCATTTTAAGGGATGCCAACCGGCACTTAAAGGAGAAGGAGGTCCCATGCCTACTACTCAGGTGTCTATAAACGCCCCGCCGGAGAAGGTCTTTCCCGCCTTGAGCGATCTTACGCGCCACGCCAAGTGGTCCATTCATAACATAGAGATCAAGCAGCTTAGCGGCAACGGCAACGTCGTCGGCTCCGAGTACTCTTCCGGCCATGCCGGCAAGAAGGGCGACATAGTGAAGATCACCAAGGTTGATCCCAACAAGACCTTCGCCTTCCGATCAGCCATGCCCAACAAGATGGAGATTGATCATACTTTTAATATCAGGCCGGAAGGCACTGGGACGCGAGTGGTGCATCACATGAAGATGACCAAGGTGCCGGGAGCTATGATTCTCGCCACGCCTCTTCTAAAGCTGATGATTGGAATGGCGGCGCCCGGACAGGACCGCAAGTTCCTGCACAATATGAAGGTGGAGATGGAAAAGAGATAGCCTGAGCCAGTGTTTTCCGACGCCCCCTGATTCAATCAGGGGGCGTCTTTTGTTTTGCGCGGTGCTACAATTCAGCCGCTAACAGTATTCAGGGCAGGTGTGAAATGAGGATAGGTTTCATCGGCACGGGGCGCATGGGCAACCCCATGGCTCGCCACCTTATCGAAAAAGGCCACCAGCTGAAGGTGCACGACCTGGTACACAAGGCAACCACCAACCTGGAGGAGATGGGCGCCAAATGGGCCGCCACGCCCAAGGCCGCGTCCCAGGGCAGCGACGTAGTCTTCACCTCGTTGCCGGGGCCTAAGGAGGTGGAGGCGGCGGTAACGGGCGGGGATGGCGTCATAGAGGGCGCTGCCAGGGGCGCGGTGTACATCGACCTGTCTACTAGCTCGCCGACATCGACGCGCAAGATAGCCCAGGCGCTGCAAGCCAGGGGTGTCGATATGCTGGACGCCCCGGTCAGCGGCGGGGTCGTTGGCGCCGAGGCCGCCACCCTGGCGGTTATGGTGGGCGGTGACGAGGCGGTGTATCGACGGGTCAAGCCCGTGCTGGACTGCATTGGCGACAAGGCTATGTATTGCGGGCCGTTGGGAAGCGGGATGGTGTGCAAAATATGCAACAACCTGGTGACGCTGAGTCTGGCCGCGTTCCTGCCCGAGGTGCTGACCATGGGTGTGAAGGCAGGGGTGGACCTGGGGGTGCTGGCCAAGGCGATCACCAGCGGCTCCGGCCAGAACTACGCCCTGGAAAAGAAGTACCCCAACAAGCTCTTCAAGGGCGACTTCGATCCCGGCTTCAGCCTCGCGATGGCGGCCAAAGACATGGGGCTGGCTTCCGCCCTGGGCAAGGAGCTGGGGCTGCCTATGGAGGTTGCCAACGTGCTGGAACAGAGGTACGTCGAGGCTATGGGCCGTGGTCTGGGGCCGAAGGACAGCGACGTGGTGGCGACGCTCTACGAGGAGCGGACCGGCGTGAAGTTAAGACTCCGGGGCGCCAAGAAGTCCTAGCCTCGCCTCGATTTCGCTGGACAGCACCTGTCCCGCCCCTTTGACCACCTGCACGGAGGCCTTGTTGACGCCGTAGATGGTCGCCATGGCAAGGAACCCCGACTCGAAGGGCGCCAGGTCGGTAGTGGTGATAAGGGTCTGTCGAAAGCCCTGGACCCGTTCCAACACCTGCCGGCGGCGCTGCACGTCCAGCTCGGAAAGTACATCGTCCAGCAGCATGATAGGCTCGCCCTTGACCGACGACAGATAGGACGCCTCGGCCAGTCGCAGGGCCAACGCCAGGGTGCGGGCCTGGCCCCGGGACGAATAGCTGGACATATCCACGCCGTTGATAAGCAGCTTGAAGTCGTCGCGGTGAGGGCCGACACTGGTGGAGCCGGTGCTGAGGTCGCGGCGCAGGCTGGTCGTCAGGGCCTGGGCCATGCGAGTTTCCAACGTGCCGTTCTTTTCCGCCTCCACGCTGGGCCGGTAGTCTATCTCAAGGGCCTCACGTCCTTGCGTCAGCTCCTTCAACAGCGATTTGGCCTTCACCGATAGCAGCCTCACGGCATCGACGCGCTTTGTCGTAATAAATGCGCCCTCTTTCGTAAGCTCAACGTTCCAGAAGTCGAGTTCAGGCTCCTTCGCCCGTCCCTCGCGCAGGGCCTTAAGCAGTTGATTGCGCTGCTGCAGGACCTTCTGATAGCGCTGCAGCGAGCGCAGGTAAGAAGAGTCGGCCTGGGAGATGAGGATGTCTAAGAAGCGGCGTCGCTGCGATGGCGCGCCGGTCACCAGTTGGATATCGTCGGCGGAAAAGAGGACGGCGTTGAGCACGCCCACCAGGTCGGCGGCGGAGCGGCGGACGCCCCCCACCCGAATCTCCTTCCTCACCAGCATACCAACGCCGTCGGAAGGCGAGGGCTGAGGCGCAGGCGTGGCCCTCGTCGGCTGGTAGCCGACGATAACGCGAAGACGGCCGTTGTCGCCTATCAGCAGCCCGTCGACGGCGGCTTGATGGCCTGCTGTAGCGGCGCGCCAGTTGACCACCTCGCGTTCGTTCTCGGCGCGGAAGGCCCTGGCGATGGCAAGGAGGTAAACGGCCTCCAACAGCGTGGTCTTGCCCTGGGCGTTGGTGCCGACAAAAATGGAGGGGCCTTCCGGCAGGGCCAGTTCCAGGTGCTGGAAGCTTCTAAAGTTAGTCAGCTTTAGATGGGAAAGATACACGGTTCCCCCTGACGCCCGCCTGTCAGTGGAGGCCACCAGGCTGGGTATCTAGCCTTCCAGCGATTTTATCTCCTGATCCAGCTTCCCTATTCTGGACTGGTCTTTGTCCGAGAGGCTGTAGCACCGGTCGACATAGAGCTGGGCCAGCCGCGCTCCCTTGTCCGACGGGTCTTTAGCCCACTGTATAACTTGACCGATCTTGTATTCCTCGGGCATATAGCGGCCCAAAAGGCGCATCTCCTCCTCCACGTCCCGCTGCATTAGCTTGTCGCGGCTTTCCACGGCGAAGCGCAGTCGGACCAGCAGGCGGGAAAGCTCGCCCAGCTTGTCGCGCTCGCCCAGAAGGCCGAACATGACCTCGTTAAAGGCCGCGCCCTCCTCAATTGGGGTTGGTTGGGCAGCGGCGCTCTGGGCCTTATGGTGCGAGTCCCACATGTCGGTATACCGCTGAGCGATTTCCCCCACGGTCTGCATGGCTACGGCTACATCGAAGTTGCCCAGGTCGCCGCCGAAAATCAGGTCATCGCTTCGGGACTTGGCCAGGCGCACCAGCCAGTCGTAGCTTTCGACCTCTTCAGGGGCCGGCGGCATGGGGAAGGAGGAGATTTCGCCCATGGACGCGCCGCCTAGGGATGATGCCAGGAAGGGCGGCACGTACTTGGCGATGTTTATCTTTAGCGGGAACACCACCAGATAAGTAGCGAAGACTTTGCCAGGGTGGACCGCGCCTCGAAAGTACACTAGGGCGTGGCCCTTGGGGGTGGAGGCGTCGCCGATGTCAAAGGTGAATTGCATAGGTTTACGTTTAGAGTATAACCGAAAAGGGCGCGCCGCCATCGGCCTGAGGCGGACGGCGGCGCGGGTTGGGAATGGGTATCGACTAGCCGGTGTAGGCCCAGGCCTCGACCTCGACGCGAAGCTCAGGCTGTGCCAGGGCCGTGACTACCACCAGGGTGCTGGTGGGGTAGTTGGGGTTCTTCATGTACTTGGCGCGGACGGCGCGGAAGGGGTCCATGTCCTCTTTGTGGGTGACGTAGACGGTAATTTTCACAATCTGGTCCAGCGTCGCCCCGGCCAGCGCCAGCGCGGATTTCAGGTTCTCGAAGGTCTGAGTGGTCTGGCCGGTGATGTCCGATGGGATGGTGCCGTCAGGCTTGCGGCCGGTCTGGCCGGAGACGTACACAGTGTTGCCGGCTTTGATGGCGGGGATGAATCCTCTAGCGGGGCCCTGGCCCTTGGGGTCAAAACGCTGAGCAGGCATGTCAGCCTCCTTACGATGGTTGGTGTCGCGGGGCTACTGTATTCCAGCACGCAGGCCAGGTCAAGCGGACTGTTGGAACGCCGACTTACCCCACGTAGGCCCAGACTTCTATCGCGATGAGAAGCTCTGGGAAAGCCAATGCCTTCGCCGCGATCATGCTGCTGGTGGGATGATTCGGGGCCTTCATATGTCTGGCGCGGACGGCGCGATAGGCGTCCATGTCTTTCTCGTCCTTCACGAAAACGGTCATTTTCACTACCTGGTCTAGCGTTGCGCCCGCCATCGCTAAGGCGGACTTAATATTCTCGAAGGTCTGGTTGGCCTGACCAATGAAATCGGACGCGATAGTGCCGTCAGGTCTATGGCCGCCCTGGCCTGCGATGAAAACGAAGCTGCCAGCCTTGATGGCGTGGACCCACCCGCGTTTGGCTGCCTGGTTTTCGGGGTCGAAGCGTTGAATAGGCATAGTCGCCTCCTTGCTGCCCATAGTATTCGCGGCTACCGTAGGGCAGGAAGGAAGCCAGGTCAAGCGGGCCGGAAGAAGCGGATGTCCTCCAGGCTGCCGGTGCGTTTGTCCGACCACTCGGGCGCGACCTTCATGTCAATTTTTACCTTCGACGCCTCCACGCCTTCCAGCCGGTGCAGCAGCCCGCCTTCCACGTCGTCCCACCCCACCATAACCGCGACGATGGGCTTTTCCAGCGGCTCCTCATCCAGCGTGCGGTGCAGGACGGTGAAGGCTGTGATAACGCCCGGCCCTTCCACCGGCGACCAATCGGTCATTTCGACAAAACATTTTTCGCAGTACATCTTGGGCGGCAGCCATCGCTTGCCGCATTGGGGACATCGGGAGGTGAGAATTTGCTGCTGGTCGCGCAAGGCTTTGAAGAACCGTTCGCCGGCGACGCCCAGGGTGTAGCGGTGGTATATAGGGATGTTGCCCTGAACGGCGCGAGAGGGGGTGGAGCGGTTGGTTTTTTCTAGCATTGATTTACCTTAAAGAGCCAGGGACTGGAAAGAGTTTTCTTTTTAGGGGGTCAACCGCCAGCCCAAAGCTCTCTAACGAAAAAGCGCCGAGAAGAGGTTCCGTATCCTCCTCGCCAAAAACGACAAGTTGTGTCCTTGTCATACCGTCAAACTTCACTTTAGTCTCAGCCATGTCCAATTGGACCTCACGTCCGTCGGGGAGAATAAAGGGAAACTTGAAGGTGGGCTTTACGCCGAGCTTCTCTAATATCGAGCGAGGGACGTAGGTGTAGGACGCGCCGGTATCAACCATGGCGGACACTCGCTCAAACCGCCTGCCCTGCGTATCCCTTATCTCGATGTCGATGTTGAAAGTGCCCATGTGGATACTATTTTAATAGCCTGAAGTATTTAATATCCGTAATCGCGCCCTCTCGTTCAGCGGCGGGCTTCCATACCGCCTGCACTCTCATACCGATTTTCACACGTCGGCGTATGTCCTCTAGATCATCGCCTACCTCGCCTAGCAGATGGAGGATACCCATACCAGCACTGGCGCCGTCGATTTCTATAACGGCAGGGATTTCGGGGGTCTCGCGTCGAGTGGCGTCCCAGTTCACGAAGGAGATGGAGAAGGTGTTGATGATGCCGGTGTCTTGCAGTTCCACCCAGTCGTTGATGGGGCGGAAGCAAAGCTCACAAAAGCCGCGAGGGGGGATAAGGGTGCGTTTGCACTGTGGACATCGGACGCCCAGAAGCTTGCCTTCCTTTAGTCCGGCGAGGAACTTGCCGACAGCCTGGCCGGTGTCCCAAGCGTAGTCGGCCTTGACACGCCACATAGTCGCCAGGACTTCGCCCTGGGCTAAGGCCTGGTCAGTCAGGGAGGTTCCAGCGAAGGGTTTCATTACTTCTTGTCCTTGCCCATAATTATGACCGTACCCACCTGCATCAGGTCGCCCCAGGCCTGCGCCAGCCCCCGCTGCACCTCCCGTTTTACCTGCCGCGCGCCCGCCTGGCCCTTAAGCTGCCAGTAAAGCTCGGCCACTTTCATCATGCCCGCGGCGGCGATGGGGTTGCCAACGCCTAGGAGGCCGCCCGATGGTGTGGCAGGGATGCCTCTGGTGGTGTCCCGGTCCCAGAACCCCTCCTCGGCTAGGCGGGGGGCCTGGCCCTTGTCCGCTAGCTGCAACCCTTCCAGATGGTGCAGCTCTTTATAAGCAAAGGGGTCGTATGGCTCGACGAAGTGAATCTCTTTGCGGGGGTCTCTGACGCCCGCCATGTCGTAGGCCATCCTGGCGGCTTTTTCGACGTAACGAGGGTAGGCTAAGTCGCGAGTCGTCCAATAGGAGGTGTCTAGGTTCCAGCCTACGCCTTCAATCCACACAGGCTTGAGGCCGCGCTTTTTCACGAACTCCTCCGACGCCAGCACCACCGCTCCCGCGCCGTCGCTGATGGGCGACACCATTAGACGATGCACCGGCCAGGCCATGACCTCCGACTCCATGATTTGCTGGATAGTGAAGTCGCCGGCGATGCCTCTCTGGGAAGAGGGGTGGTCGAGGCCGTTGCGCTTGTTTTTCTGGGCTACCCGCGCGAAGGTCTCCATGGGAACTTTGTAGGCGTTCATGTAACGGTTCATTTCCAGCGAGAAGATCCAGAGAAGGTTCACCCCCAGAGGGCGCTCGATGAACTGGTCGTAGATAGCGTTGAAGGCACCCTGAGGGTGAGGCAGCGACGAGGACATCTTCTCCTCGCACACCACCAGGCAGGTGTCGAAGTAGCCGCTGGCGATGTGGTACCAGCCGTGGATAGCGCTAAAGACACCGCTGCCACCGCCGACGAAGCTCCGCATGTAAGGCTTGCCGTGGGCGCCTGCGCCGTCGGCGAAATACTCGGTGTTCATATGAACGCCGTCGAAGGCGTCGGGTGCCGTCACGCCGACGACACAGTCGATGTCGCTGATTTGCAGGCCGGCGTCGTCCAGGGCGGCGCGAGAGGCCTCGAAGGCCAGCTCCTTGGGGGTTTCAAGGGCGCGGCGCATGAACTTGGTGAGTCCAGCGCCAACGACAGCTACGCGGGATTTATAGGCCAAGGTTTACGCCTCAACCGAGACAAGTGATATTAGCCCGGTAGTCTGGGCGTTTTCACCCGGAATGGGAAGCCCGCGCTCTTTCAGACTGAGGATATAGCCCTGGACCGCTTCTTCTGCATTTTTTAACGCTTCCTCTACGGTTTCACCCTGAGTTACACAGCCAGGAAGGGCTGGAATTTTGACCCAATAGCCTCCCTCATCCGCTTCACCTGGAATTAGTAGTACCGTATATGAGAGTCTCATTTTCTCACCTAAAGCAAATCTTTTAACTCACTAATACTTAGACCTGCTTGCTCAAGGATGTCTGATAAAAGTCCTTTTTTGACGGGTCGGTTATGTACTGGCACAACTATCGTAACATCCGGTCTATTAGCATTCACCAACATATGATGTGAACCATGGACTCTATGAACAGTCCAACCTGCTCTTCTTAATGCCCGAACAACTCTTGCACCGTTTACCTGTGGAAGACGTTGAGTGCCCATCTAGGTAGTGTCTTATCTCCCCAACACCATTACGCCCCCACTCGCCGTGGGGATGCCCCGCCAGGACTGCGCCAGGCCGGCGCGGGCGCGGTCTAACTGGCGCTCGCCGGCATGGCCTCGAAGCTGGAGGACGCACTCCAGAACGCTGCGAATGCCTGACATATCGTGGGTATAACCGCAGCCCAGGCTGCCGCCGGAAACGTTGACCGGCAGCTTGGCGCCATTTAAGCCAAGGGCTGTGAGGTGCTGAGGCTCCTTGTAGGCGAAGGCGTCGTCAACCTCAGCGAAATCAATTTCGCGGACTGGGTTCTTAACGCCTGCCATCTTGTAGGCCCGCTGCGCAGCGGCCTCGGCGTAGCGGGCGCGGGACCAGTCGCGGGCTTCCAGGTTAGGCGTGTCCTGGCTCCAGCCGACGCCCTTTATGTAAACTGCCGTACCGCTGAGCTTCTTGGCGGCTTCCTCCGTCGCCAGTACCAGAACGATAGCGCCGTCGGCCCGCTGGGCGACTTCTAGCTCGCGCAGGGGATCGGCCACGGGCGGCGAGGAGAGCACGTCGGAGGCGGAAACCCGCGCGGGGTAGGCGGCCAGGGGGTTGCGAAGGGCGCGGCGTCGGTTTTTCTCGACCACCGCCGCGATTTGCTCCTTCGTCAGGCCGGACGATTCCATAAACGCCCGCATCTCCATGCCGGCGATGAAGTGGGGATGGAAGGCCAGGGGACGGATGAAAACGGGGTCCAGGGCGAAGGCCTCGATGTGAGCGGGGCGGAGGACGTTGGAGGCCTTGCTGTGGGCTTCAATGACGGCGACGTTAAAGGCGCCGGTGGCTAGCTGCATGGCGGCGGCGCCCAGGGCGGCGATGCCGTCGGCGCCTATAGTGTGGACGGGCTTGAGGACGGCGCCGAGCTGGTCGGGCACATACTCGTCCGCGATGGCGGTGCCTTCCATATAGTCCTCGGTCACAGACATAAAGGTGTCCACCTGGGCCGGCGTTATGCCTGCGTCCTCGTAGGCCTTAGTCGCGGCCTCGAAGATCATCTCGCGGAAGGAGACCTCCGGCGACACGGGCCTGAACGGCGTGTATCCAACACCGACGATGGCGACTCGTTGCGGCAAGGGCAGACCTCGATGGGCTAACTGGCTGGATTGTATCGGGGCCGTTGGGCAGAGACAAGTATCGAAGGGATTACTTATGTCATCGGACAAAGAAGCGGAAGACAATCATAAGGACTAGGGATAAAAGGATGCTGACTATAATGCTGGTGACCCAGGGAAAGTAAAAGGTGAAATTGTCGCGCTGGACTACAATGTCGCCTGGGAGGCGGCCAAGGCCCAGCCGGTTCATGAGCAGCACCGCCAGCCCCGCCAGGACTATCACCCCGCCCGCGATAAGCAGAAGTTTCCCAACCGCATCCATCTATCACATCCCCTAGCTACTATTATAGAAGGGGCCCAGGATATAAACAGCATAGTGTGATAAAAAGCGCTAAAGCCATTGACAACGCTGACGCAATCCTGCTACGGTTGTACGTGCAGGTATGTGAATCAAAGGAGGGGTTAATGCTGGAAGTCACCAGTGTTGCCGCGGAGAAGATTAAAGAGGTCCTGAAGGAAGAAGGCACGCCCCAGGCCGCCCTGCGCGTTATCGCCATACCCCAGGGCCAAGGTGTGCAGTATATGCTCACTATGGAGGATGAGACCCAGCCCGACGACATGACTCTTGACCGCGACGGCCTCAAGTTCCTGGTGGACTCCGACAGCGCCCCCTTCCTGGACAAGGCCACCATCGACTTCGTCGAAGACCTTACCCGCGTCGGCTTCATCATCTCCAACCCCGACTTCCCGGCCGCCAGCGGCGGATGCGGCTCCGGTGGGTGCGGCTGCGGGGCTGGGGGATGTGGCGGCGGCGGTCACGAAGGCCACGGCCACTAGGCCGATACGTAATAAAAATCAAAAGGCCCTCCGATTATCGGAGGGCCTTTTATATTGCCTGGGCCGTGGTTAATGGGCTTCGGTGATGTACTTGTAGGCGGACAGCGCGGCGGCGATACCGTCGCCGACGGCGTTGCCTAGCTGGCGGAAGGACTGGGAGCGGATGTCGCCGGCGGCGAATACGCCGGGGATGCCGGTGGACATGTTTATGTCTGTCTTTACGTGGCCGGTCTCGTCCAGGGACACCTGGCCCTTCAGGAACTCGGTGTTGGACACAAAACCAATGTAGATAAACGCGCCGGTGGCGGGATACTCATAGCTCTTGCCGGACTTGAGGTCTTTGACCTGCACCCGGTCCATTTGTCCGTTCCCTTTAATCTCCTCCACCACGTGGCTCCATAGAAACTTGAACTTGGGGTTCTTTAAGGCCCGCTCCTGGAGGATTTTGCTGGCGCGAAGCTCGTCGCGGCGATGAACTACCGTGACCTGCTTCACCAGGCCCGACAGGTAGAGCCCCTCGTCTAAAGCCGCGTCGCCGCCGCCGACCACCACTACGTCCTGCCCCTTGAAGAAGTTGCCGTCGCAGACGGCGCAGTAGGACACGCCTTTGCCTGAGAACTCCTCCTCGCCGGGAACGCCCAGCTTTCGATGGGAGCCTCCGGCGGCGATGATGATGGTCTTGGCGTGATAAGTGCCCTCAGTGGTGTGGACCTGCTTCAGCTTGGCGTCGAGGCGGGAGACGCCGGTGATCTCCTCAAACTTCATCTCCGCGCCGAAGCGTTTGGTCTGCTTCTCCATCAGAATGCCCAGGTCCGGGCCTTTAATGCCTTCCGGGAAGCCCGGGTAGTTATCGATAACGTCGGTGACCAGGATCTGGCCGCCGTAGCCCAGCTTTTCCAGGATAAGGGTCTTGAGCATGGCGCGGGTGGTATAAAGGCCGGCGCTGAGGCCCGCGGCGCCGCCGCCTAAGATGATAACGTCATACTGCTGCATTTATCGCGACCTCCCAATGATTTAAACCCGCGCCTGGACGCCCACAGCCTTTCGAAAGAAATCGGCGGTGCGGCGCAGCCCATCATCGATGCCAACTTTTGGCGACCAGCCTAGCTCCCGCCGGGCTTTGGAGGCGTCCAGGGCGATTTTGTAGACATCCCCCGGACGGGGCGGCCCGTACTTGGCCTCCGATTTGTATCCCAAGGCGGCGCTGAGGATCTTGTACACACGATTGACATTGACGCCGTTTCCGGTGCCGATATTGTAGTGGCCGGCTATGCCGGGTTTCATGGCTAGAATGTTGGCTTCCACCACGTCGTCCACGTATACAAAGTCCCGTTCCTGGAGGCCGTCGCCAAAAATGGTGGGCTGCTTCCCCGCCAGCATCATGCTGGCGAAGATGGCCACTACGCCTGCCTCGCCGTGGGGGTCCTGCCGAGGCCCGTACACGTTGCCGTATCGCAGGGCCACGGACTTGAGGCCGTGGATGCGGCCATAAAGCTCCATATACTGCTCGCCTGCGTATTTGGACGTCCCGTAAGGCGAGAGCGCATTTATGGGGTGTCCCTCGTCGCAGGGGAGGTATTCCGGCTCCCCGTACAGAGCGCCGCCGGTGGAAGAGAAGACCAGCTTCTCGACCTTGTAACGGCGGCATAGCTCCAGCACTCGAAGGATGCCCAGGACGTTAGTCTCCGCGTCTTTAGCCGGCTCTCGAACTGATACGCTGACGCTAATCTGCGCGGCGTTGTGAAAGACTATGCTGGGTTTCTCGGCCTCGAAGACCCTATCCAGGTCAGGGCTGGTGATAGAGGCAGGGTAGAACTTGGCCTGGGTAGGGAGGTTCTCCCGCTTGCCTGTGCTGAGGTCGTCCGCCACCGCAACGCGAAGGCCCAGGCCCGCCAAGCGTTCGACCAGGTGCGAGCCGATAAATCCCGCGCCGCCGGTAACCAGGGCCGACGCGCGGCTTACCATCCTTCCTTTACTGCCCTCAGACGCTTCACCCGCTCCGCAATGGGCGGGTGGGTGGATAATAGGTTCATCAGGCTGTCGGCGTTGAAGAAGCCCATTGCGCCCTTGTGCATAGGCTCGACGATGAACAGATGGGCGACGGCGGTGTTGGCCTCCATAGGCTTGCGCTTGGAACCTATGTGGAGTTTCTCCAGGGCGCTGGCCAGGGCCTCAGGAGTGCCGGAGGTGCGGGCGCCGGTGGCGTCCGCCTGGTACTCGCGAGTCCGCGAGATGGCGAGTCGAATAATGGTGGTTATCAGCGGTATCAGGATGGCGATGACCAGCAGGCCAACGATCCCGATAATCCCGCCGCCTCCTCCCCGCTCATCGCGGTCCCGGCCGCCGAAGCCGCCGAATATCATGGACCACTGGGCCATCCAGGCAATCATGCCCAGGGCGGAGGCCACAGTGGCGACTATGGTCATGATAAGGGTGTCGCGGTTGCCGACGTGGGCTAGCTCGTGGGCGATGACGCCGCCCAGCTCGTCTCGATTGAGAATGCGCATGATGCCCGTGGTGGCGGCGATGGAAGCGTGCTTGGGGCTGCGGCCCGTGGCGAAGGCGTTGGGGGAGTCGTTGTTAATTATGTAAACTTTGGGCTTGGGTATGCCAGCCTTGGCAACCTGCTCATCGACCACCGAATGAAGCACAGGCTCGGCTTCGGGCGTGGCCTCGTGGGCGCCGGCCATTCGGAGCGCGATCTTGTCGCTGAACCAGTACATGGCGAAGTTCAGGACGAAGGCGAAAATGAGGGCGACGATGATGCCGCCCATGCCGCCCATCAGGTATCCGACGGCCAGCAGCAAACCGCCCAGCAGCATCATGAAGAAGCCGGTCTTAACGGTATTCATCTGTCTCTAGGCCTCCAAAGCTAGACCCGGTCTAAACTACAATAGAATTATACCATTCCTGCAGCCCTACTTCTCACGCCTGGGAGCGCCTGCGGCGGTGAGGGCCCCGTAGCGCGTCCTGCCGTTGACGCTCTCACGATTGAGCTTGCGGTTCAGGTATAGGCCTTCCAGGACAAACTCCACGGCGGCGGACTGGGCCTCGGGGCGCTTGTCCGGCCCCAGCCTGGCGATGGCCTTTTCCAGGGCCGGCACCTGGGAGAGCAGCTTCACGTAGTGGGCCGCCGGCGTCTGGCTTCCCACCTCCACGGACTTTCCGTCCTCGAAATACTGCACCACGGGTTGCAGGGCGTTGACATCCAGGTGGCGGCCAAAGACGCCCAGGACGGCCCGCTTGACCAGGTCGTCGATGATCTTTCCTTCCTTGCCCTCGTCGAAAGACTCCATCTCCACTTTGCCCGTGAAGGAGGCTTGAATGTAAGGCAGATCGCTGATGCGCGGCACGGCCCACTCCTCGTTGCTGCGAAGGGCGCGGCGGGTGGCGTTGCCGATGACGGTCTCCAGGTTGGCGATGGAGACGCGGACGCTAACGCCGGAGCGCTGGTTTATCTGCTGGCTCTTGCGGGCCAGGGCGGTGATGTCCGCTATCACCTCCTTGAAGTATGGCGGTATGAAAACCTGGTCTTCGTTCAGGAAGCGGGAACGCTCCTGGTCCATGATGGCGATTTCGTCTTTGGTGTCGTGAGGATAGTGGGTGCGTATCTGGGCGCCGTAGCGGTCCTTCAAAGGCGTGATAATGCGGCCTCGATTGGTGTAGTCCTCCGGATTGGCGGTGGCGACGACGAAGATGTCCAGCGGCAGGCGGATTCGATAGCCCTTTATCTGAACGTCCCGCTCCTCCATGAGGTTGAACAGGCCCACCTGCACGCGCTCCGCCAGGTCAGGCAGCTCATTGATGCAGAAGATGCCGCGGTTGGTGCGGGGCACCAGGCCGTAGTGGATGGTGTACTCGTCCGCCAGATAGCGGCCCTCGGCCACTTTTATCGGGTCCACCTCGCCGATGAGGTCGGCGATGGAGATGTCGGGGGTGGCCAGCTTTTCCGAGTACCGCTCGTCGCGGGCGATCCATGCTATCTCTATCTTGTCTCCCTCTTTAGCGATGCGGTTTTTGCAGGGCGTGCATATAGGGTTGAAAGGGTCGTCATTGATTTCGCAGCCGGCTATGGCGGGGACTTCTTCATTCAATAAGGAGACCATCTGGCGGATAATCCTGGACTTGGCCTGGCCTCGCTCTCCAAGAAGGATGATGTCCTGGCCCGCCAGAATGGCGTTCTCAAGCTGCGGTATAACGGTGTCGTCGTAGCCGACTATGCCTGGAAAGAGCCTCTCGCCGTTCTTGATCTTCTCCGCCAGGTTCTTGCGCATCTCCTGCCTGACGCTGGCGGGCTTGTGACCCGAGCGTCGAAGGGATGCCAGGGTTGTTGATTTTGAGCGGGTCGGCATGATAATCCCCCATCCATCACAATATTGCCCCACGTGTAGGCGTGAGGTTGATTATAGACGGCCCCCAGCGCATACGCCAGACACAGGACGCAAGCTGAGGCGCGCCTGAAAATCTATTACATATACGCTTGCTTTTAACTTGTCATTCAGAAAACGTGGATGCTATACTTCGACGACTTTGGTAAACCATCGAGGCGATTAGGAGGGATTGTGGAAGAAAGGGCCCTACCCCAGTGCATGAGGTGCAATACAGGACTGCTGGTTCCGCTTTCGGACTACGGTAGCCAGGGGGCTGCCGTTCACTACAAGGCATGGGTGTGTATAAATCCTGACTGTGGCTTCAATATAAAGATTCGCAACGGCGACATCTATCTCAACGAGCCTATCAACAGCGGCGCCGCCCATGCGCCCAGAATGCGGTAACCTTCCTAAAGCGCCCCTAACAGGGCGCTTTAGAACGCATCCAGTCCCTCGCCTTCGCTCGTACCCTCTCCTGTGGGCAGGCGCGTCCGGCGCGTAAAAAACGGACGCGCCTTTAGGCCCGCCGGAGGATTAATTTGGGTCCTGGTCAAGCAAAGACGCCCGCGGTAAATCCCTGGAAATCCAGGGCCGTCCTGGCGGCTATGGCCATAGGCGTGTTGCTTCTGGCCGCCGGTGGGGGCTATTTCCTCTACTCGTTGAAGGCGCACCAGGGTCTGGACAAGCTTAACGTCTCGCTGCCCAGCGACTCGGTGGACGTCACTAACTCGGACGGGCTTATCGGGGGCCGCGCGCCCACGCCTTCCGGCGGCGATGCGCCGTCAGCCTCGCCCAGCGACGCCGCCATCGCGTCCTTCGGCCTCTACCCCGGCGAGGTGTTGAACCCCCTCCTGTGGGCGGAGCCGTTGCACGACGAACACCAGGCCTACATCCCGACGCCGCCCCTGGATGGATACGAGCCGGTGGACGCGACCTCCCTCCCTGTCGTTGGCGCCTTAGACCCGCCCAGCCGCATGTTAATACGCGCCATCAGTATGGAAGCCACGGTGCAAGGCCTGAAAATCGAGAACGTTGGCGATAGCCGCGCCTACCAGACGCCCAAGGACGTGGTGGGCCACATCCCTGAGACGGCCAATGCCGGCGAGAGGGGCACGGCGTGGTTCTTCGGCCACCTGCAAAGCCCGGTCAGGGACGAAGGCAACGTCTTTGCCAACCTGCCCAAGATAGCTGGCCTGCTGCGGAAGGGCATACCCGTGTATGTAGAGGTGGAGAACGGCCAGGCCTCTTACCTGTACCGCATCACCGACAGCAAAATCATCCATCAAAACGAACTGGTCATCGAGGACGGCGGGGCGGCCATCATCAGCCTGGTCACCTGCTATCCGCCGATTTATTATGACGAGCGGGTTGTTGTTTCAGGGCCGCTAGTGGGCGTGAAGGCGAGGGCGGGGTAGGTACAATCTGTATTTGAAGCACTGCTAGAGTCTCAACAAGGCCCTGAAAGTGGGCACTGTGGGGCACTGAACGTTCCTGCTGGCTCTATGATGACTGCTTCACGTGGAATGTTAAGGTTGGCAAGAATTTCTTGAACGGCTTTTATTGCCGCTTCATTTGGGCTATCGCCTTCCGTGCCTATGAATATCCGGTTCTTACTTTCGTCTAAGTCCTTCATATTAACGCCATACTGCCATAACTTCTGTGTCCGTAATTTTGAGTACCAATCAGAAAGTTGGGCCATTGTATAATCGCCTTGTATTAAGCGGATTCCATCTTGTGGAATCCTCTTGGTTCCAAAAGTATCTGCAATTGCTTCTTGAGCTCTTTGAATATCACCACTTTTTTGCTCCCCTACCCAATAAACGTTAATAACACGTTGGTCTGCACTCATAAACAGTCCACCAAATTCAGGAACCCTTGAACCAATTTCTGCAAGCTGCTCGTTCATGTCCTTATGCTGTGCCTGATCATAGTTACGTTCTCGGTCAGTTCCTTCATAAAGGCTTGGTGTAGCGGTAGCTGTTGGCGTGAGAGTAGGAGAGGCCGTGGGGGTCGCTGTTTGTGGCGCGGAAGTATGGGTTGGCGTTGACGTTGCAGCTGGCTTCTCAGCACACCCTACAGAGAGAATCAGCACTAAGCTGAATAGCCATACTGAAATAGTAGATTTCATTTCGGAACACCTGATGATACTTAATGATACAAGTGTGCAGGCTTGTTAGTTAGAGCCAATGGTTGGCTAACCCATGAAAAAGCGTTATCCTTTTGCCCGCATACATAAATCGCCTGGAAGGGGTATCGCTGCATGACCACCAAGACCGCAAAGACTCGCATCGAAAAAGACTCCATGGGGCCAATGGAGGTGCCCGCCGAGGCCTATTACGGCGCATCCACTATGCGGGCCGTCCTCAACTTCCCCATCAGTAGCCTCCGGTTCTCTCGAGGCTTTATCCGCGCCCTGGCCCTGATTAAAGGCTCGGCGGCCCAGGTGAACATGGATCTGGGTATCCTCGACAAGACTATCGGCGAGGCCGTTGTGAAGGCCGCCCAGGAAGTCGCCGACGGCAATTTTGACCGCGAGTTTGTCCTCGACATCTTCCAGACCGGCTCCGGCACCTCCACCAACATGAACGCCAACGAGGTCATCGCCAACCGCGCCGGCGAGACCCTGGGCCACCCCCTGGGCTCCCGCAAAGTCCACCCCAACGATCACGTGAACATCTGCCAGTCCTCCAACGACGTCATCCCATCGGCTATCCACCTGGCCGCGCTTATCGAAATCAAGGAGAGACTGATACCGGCCCTCCAGAATCTGCAGCAAGCCCTGGATAAAAAGAGCAAGGAGTTCTGGCCTATTATCAAGACAGGCAGGACGCATTTGCAGGATGCCACGCCCGTCCGGCTGGGCCAGGAGTTCCAGGGCTACGCCAGTCAGATAAAGCTGTCGCTGAAGCGGCTGCAGCACGCCCAGGAAGAGCTGTCGGAGCTGGCCCTGGGGGGCACCGCCGTCGGCACCGGCGTCAACGCCCACCCTGAGTTCTCGCGACGCGTCTGCGAAAAGCTGTCTCAGACCACGGGCATAAAAGTCCGCGAGACCCAGCACCACTTCCAGGCCCAGTGCACCCTAGACGCTGTGGTGGAGGCCAGCGCCGCGCTGCGCACCATCGCCGTCAGCATGTACAAAATCGCCAACGACATTCGATGGCTCGGTTCCGGCCCTCGCGCCGGCCTGGGCGAAATCGCCCTGCCGGAGGTTCAGCCCGGCAGCTCCATCATGCCCGGCAAGGTCAACCCAGTCATAGCCGAGTCGGTCATACAGGTCTCCGCCCAGGTTATCGGCAACGACGCCACGGTGGTCCAGGCCGGCCAAGGCGGCTACTTTGAGCTGAACATGATGATGCCAGTGGCGGCGCACAACCTCCTGGAATCCATATCGCTGCTGGCGGCGTCGGCCAACAACTTCGCCGACCAGTGCGTCAAGGGCCTCAAGGCCACGGACACCGGCCCGAAGATGGTGGAGCGCGGCCTCATGCTGGCCACGGGCCTCGCCCCGGCCATCGGCTACGACAAGGCGGCGGACATCGCCAAGACAGCGGCCGCCAGCGGGTCGACGATTCGAGAGGTCGCCAAGCAGAAGACCAGCCTGACCGATAAAGAACTGGACAAATTGCTGGACCCCACCGGCATGACGGAGCCGGGTCTGGGCAAGGGCGGCGGCGGAGGCTAACAGACAAGCCATTGTTGACAGCCCTGCCGATTGTTAAAATGGGTCGGTTTTACAACTAAATCGTCTGCGAGGAAACGGCATGTACGTAATACTATCGCCCATCCAGATCAAACGAGAGCATCGCGAAGAGTTCATGAAGGCCATTGTCGAAGACGCCCAGATGTCGGTGAAGAACGAGCCGGGCTGCCTGCGGTTCGACGTTATCCAGGACGCCAACCACATGGACCGCATCTGGCTCTACGAAGTCTATAAGGACAAGTCCGCCTTCGACGCCCACCTTCAGACGCCCCACTTCAAGAAGGTGGCGCCGGTGCTGGAGAAGGCGCGAGACCAGGGCCCCGCGGGCGCGGGCCGGGGCAGCTACACCGTCTGGCCCACCGATAAGGAATGGAAGAAGTAGAGCCGCCTCTATGAATTACAAAGGCCTCCGATATGTTCGGAGGCCTTTTTGTTTGCATCAGTTGTCGGGCTAGTTCAGGTACTTCTCCTGCCAGTCCTTATAGTCCTTTGTGCGGAAGACCATGTTCATGACCTCTTCCGTAGCCATCTTCCCCTTCAGTTCCTCCGGCGAGCCTCCGTCCTTCAGGTGCTTTATCGAATCGTATAGAGACTGGACCGCCACGTAGAAGGAGAAGTGGCCGCGCAGGGCTATGCGCACGCCGCAATCGGCCAGCTTCTTTAGATCGTCGGTCTTGGGCGTGACGTAACCTATGATGAGGGGCAGCTCCGTGGCGTGGTGGATGGCGGCTATCTGCTCATAGCTGGTGGCGCCCATAAGCATCAGGGCGTCCACTCCCGCGCCGGCGTAGGCCTCAATGCGCTCTATGGCCTGCTCCGGGCAGTGCTGCAATGCGCTGCTTCTGCCTATCACTACCAGGTCCGGGTCCCGTTTGGCCTCCACCGCCGCCTTGAGCTTGGCGATCATTTCATCCTTGCCGATAAGCTCGCCGCCCTTCTTCTGCCGGAAAGGCTTGGGCAGGGCCGTGTCTTCGATGGTCAGGGCCGACGCCCCCGCTGACTCCAGCTCCTGTACTGTGCGCATCACGTTCAGCGCGTTGCCATACCCGTGGTCGGCGTCGACGATGAGGCTGATGTCCGCGGCGCGGGTGGTGCGGTTAACGTGGTCGGCCAGTTCAGTGAGGGTGAGGACGATGAGGTCCGGTGCTGCCAGGACTGAGGCTGAGGCCAGGGAGCCACCCATGATGCCGGCCTCGAAGCCCAGGGCGAAGGCGATGCGGGCTGAGATGGGGTCGTAAACGGAAGCGGGGTAGATGACCTCCTTCCGCTCTAGTATCTTTCTAAACCGTTTTCGTGCCTGACTTTGGTCCATAAACTTCCTGAGCTAGATTTGATGCATAGCTGTAAAGCTATTTCTTTTTAGACGCCAGGTCTTTAACGGCCTGCAGCGCCAGATAGTAACCGAAATATCCAAATCCGTAAACCAGGCCCTTGCTCACCCGCTGCACCTGGGAAACCGTGCCCCGCGCTGACGGGTTGGAGGCGTGGACTTCAATAACGGGACATTTGATTTGAGTGATGGCGCCCAGCAGCGGCCCAGTGCCCGTGGTGTATCCGGCGGGATTCATCACCACGGCATCCACGCCGGAGTCGTGCGCTGCGTAGAGCTTGTTCACCACCTCGCCCTCGATGTTCGAATGGAATATTTCCAGTTCGATGCCCAGGCCCTTGGCCCAGTCTCGAATGCGCGCATTTATCTGGTCCAGCGTGTCAGTTCCAAAGATATCGATTTGGGCTTTGCCGCGCATGTTCATGCCCGCGCCTTGGACGACCAGGACTTTAACCATGCTTTTCTCCCCCGGCCGCTACTCAGCGCATAGACGGCGTCTTGACCTTTTTGAGCTTCTGGAGGCTCCGAATCTCGCGGGGTGGGGTCATCTTGCTGCCGGTGTTGGTCCAGGACACCTCGGCCACGTAGATGTCGCCGTTGGGGTCCAGGGCCACGCCGTGGGGCGCGATGAACTTGCCGTCCTCCAGTCCGGGGCCGGTGTCGCCTAGGCGCGCCAGGAGCTCGCCGCTGAGATTGTAGATGGACACCCTGGGTCCCAGGCCGGGAGCGCCCTCGTTGGTGCCGATGGCCGTGCCCAGCTCGCCGATGTAGCACAACTGGTCTTCGTCCGACAGGTCTATATAAAGGCCGCAGGGCCTCGCCATATCCACCCACTGGGTCTCGAAAAGGCCATTGGAATCGAAGACCTGGATGCGCTGGTTCTCGCGGTCGGCCACATACACGTAGCCTTCCCGGTCCACCGCGATGTTGTGGACTATATTGAACTGGCCGGGGTCGGTGCCGGACTCGCCCCAGGACTTCAGCAGTTTACCTTTGGGCGAATACTTGTGGACCCTTGCGTTGCAGTAACCGTCGGCGACAAAAATTGAGCCGTCTACGGGAGAAATGGCTATGTGGGTGCATCGGTTGAAGGGCTTGCCGCTGTAAAACCCCGAAGGCTTTCCCGGCGCGCCCAGGGTCAGCAGCACCTTGCCGTCGAAAGTGCATTGACGGACAGCGTGGTCCATGTCGTCGGTACACCAGATAGTGTCGTCAACGCCCATGGTCACGCCGTGGGCGCGTTTGAAGATATCCTCGCCCCAGGACTTGACGAAATTGCCCTGCCGGTCGAATACGATCATAGGGTGGTCGCCGCGATTGAAGGCATACACGTTGCCTTTTGAGTCCACGCCTACCGCCGCCACCTCCCTGAAGCTCCACCCAAGAGGCAACCTGCCCCATCCCTGGGCCACCTCGTAAGTAAAGCCTCTGTCGCTCAACTGTACTGACATCAAAAACTCCTAACCATGGATTATGACAGGTTAACGCGTGCGCGGCTAGCGTTCAAGATGCATGTGCCTGTCAAAAAGCCAGCCAACCACGTTTTATATCAAATCAGGGTCGGCTTTGTGATATATTGTCGCAAATAAGGCCAAAGGAGGGCGAAATGCAGTACAACCTAGTCTCCGGTGACTCCCACGTGGACATGAGCTGGCTGCCTGGCGACCTCTTTACCAAGAACGGGCCTTCCCACTTAAAAGACGTCATGCCGCAGGTGGTGGAGACGGATAAAGGCGGACGATGGGTGACGGAGGGCCGGGAGCTGGGCGTCTACGGCGGCATGGGCTTCGGCTTTACCGCGCCCCGACGGGGCCGCAATCGGACCGTAGATAAGCTCTACGAGGCGGGTTTCTACGAAGGCCCGCCCCGCCCCATCAACCCCAAGCTGCGCCTGGAGGACATGGCCCGCGACGGCGTCGACGCCGAGGTGCTTTACGGAATGACCACCGCCGGCATGAGGATTAAGAACCCCGAAGTCCTCACCCACACCTTTCGCATATATAACGAGTGGGTGTCCAAATTCTGCCGTCAGGCCCCAGGCCGGTGGTACGCCCTGGCCTGCGTCCCCATCCACGACCCCGCCCTGGCCGGCGACGAGGTGCGCCGCGCCTCCAAGCTGGGCCTTCGGGGCGTCGACCTCTATGTGACCGGCACCATCCGGCCTATATACCTGCGCGACGGCTACTGGGACCCGCTATGGAAAGCATCAGCGGAGTGCCACATGCCCATTTCGTTCCACATAGGCGGCGGCGGGATTCAGGTGCCCGGCCCCAACCCGGGCGAGGAGGCCAAGGCTGCCTTCGCCAAGGTGAACCCCACCCAGGATGAGCTGGCCTACCAGGGCGTACACTTGCCCCTGGAGCAGCTGGCCGGTTCCGAGTGGCTTGTGAGTATTATCATGAGCGGCGCCTGCGACCGCTTCCCCGAGTTCCAATTCGTCCTCGGCGAGTGCGGCGCCGGCTGGGTGCCCTTCATCATCGAGCGCATGGACATCAAGTACCACGACCAGTACCTGGACGAGAAGTTCAATCCGCGCCTGTCCCTGGAGCCCAGCGAGTACTGGTACCGCCAGGGCGCGACAACCTTCCAGAAGGACCCGTGCGTCGGCTATATGGCGGAGCACATCGGCGAAAACAATCTCATGTGGGGCAGCGACTACCCCCACCCAGACGGCGTCTGGCCGGGCAGCCAGGAGGTCATTAAAGAGACCATGAGCATGCTGCCCAAGAAGACCCTGCGAAAGATTGTCTGCGAGAATGCAGTGAAAAGGTACAGGATGGGGGAGTAGCGGCTATCACTCGTTCGCTGGATTTATCCACGGTTAGGTATTCTTCTTGTGGGTGGATGGGTAGTCTCAGCCTGCTTCGTGGAAGCCGCCTCGTTAAGATTCATAATGAAAATTAACGTGGAGGTGACACTAATGATTCAAGCTACCTTAATGGTTTGCCTGGCGGCGGGGACGGCGCTCCTGGGGCGGTCTGGTGACTGTTTCCACTGTCAGGAGAGGCAACATCCATCGCAAGTAGAATACTGTTGAAGCGTGGGAGGAGCGCAGGAGGGTTCGATTCCCTCCACGCCCCGCCTTCTAATGATTCTTTGATGCCCTATTACCTCAGCTCCTCCCGGTGCTTCGTCAGGAAGTCCCGCGTCACGTCTATAGTCCTCGCAATCTCTTCATCCGTATGCGCCGCCGATATAAAGCCCCTGCTGGTGTAGTAGGGCTGTAGGTAGACGCCGGCGTTCAGCAGCGTGTTGCGGTAGGCCACGTCCTTCTCGTAGTTCTTGTGCTGCGACGCCATGTTCTGGATGTCGCGGTAGTTTTCCACCTTTCGAGTGAAGTAGAGGTTCCATATGGAGCCGAAGTTGACGCATTTGGCGTTGATGTCCAGCTCGTCGATGACGGCGTTGACCTCGCGGGTGACGCGGTCGCCCATATCCCATAATCGCCGGTGCACATGGCCGTCACGGAGGATTTCGATGGTCTTGAGCGCCGCCGTGACGCCCAGCAGGTGGCCCATGTAGGTGCCCGACATGAACACCGGCCCCTCCGGCGCGAACATGGACATTATCTCGTTCTTGCCCGACAGCGCGCTGATGGCGTAGCCGTTGGCCATGGCCTTGCCGAAGACTCCCAGGTCCGGCGTTACACCTAAGACCGCCTGCGCCCCGCCGATGTGATGCCGAAAGCCTGTGATAACCTCGTCGAAGACCAGCACGATGCCGTACTGGTCGCATATCTTTCGCAAGAACTGGAGGAAATCGGGCTTGAGGATGAGACAGCCCGCGCTGTGGCTTACAGGCTCGATGACGATGGCCGCCAGGTCGTCTTTGTGCTTACGCACCAGCTTTTCGACGGCCGCCTGGTTATTGAACGGCGCGACGATGATCTTGTCCACCGTCTCTTTTAGCGCGCCGGCGGAGATGGGGACGGTATGGGGAGCGTCGGCGGGGCCGACTTTCGCGGGGTCGGGCCGCACGCTAGCCAGGAGGTAGTCGTGCCAGCCGTGGTACCCGCCCTCAAACTTCATAATCTTAGTCTTGCCGGTATAAGCGCGGGCCACGCGGACGGCGTGGTACATGGGATCGGAGCCGCCCCCGCCGCAAAGGACCGTCTTTTCGGCGCAGGGCACAAGCTCGGCAAAGAGCCTGGTCAGTTCCACCTCTTTGGGATGAGGGGTGGCGAAGAGGACGCCCTCGTTATCAAGGGTTTCAAGAATGGCCTGCTTGACCCGCGGGTCGTTGTGGCCCAGGACGGCGGGGCCATAGGAGCCGTGGTAGTCGATGTATCCGTTGCCGTCCACGTCCCATATCTGAGACCCCTGGGCGCGTTGGATAAAGATGGGGAAAGGCTCGTACCATCGCCCGTCGCCCTGCACGCCGGCAGGGGCGTACCGCCGCGCCTCCTCCAGTAAACGTTTGCTTTCGTCCAGCTTTACCTTGATAGGAACGTTAAGCACGGAGGGCCTCCCGGTGTACGGCGGAATGTGGTGTACTCAAGAGTGTGGAGGCCTACTATATCACCTGCGGCGGCCTGCTCCCACCTGCCGGCAGTTTTTATGAGTTGAACAGAATAATTGAGCTTGAGTCGGCGGGCTAAAGCGATGCCGGCGTCGCGGCCTGCTTTGTTAGCGATAGAACCCTATGACTTGGACCGTGACGACTTTAAAGCCTTTTCAATGGTCTTAATCAGATCCGTCAGGTCGCAGGGCTTGACCAGAAAACCTATGGCGCCTTCCCGGAAGGCCACCTCTTTTGCTCCCACTGATGGAAAGCCGGTGAGGACAATGGCCCTGCACCGGGGCTGCTGAGTCTTCAAAGTGCGCATGACTTCCAGGCCGCTGTGCCTATCCAGGTCCATGTCCACAATGGTTATGCTGAAATCTTTTCTTTCTATCAGGTTGTTAGCCGCGGAAATGTCCGAGGCGTACCAGACATGAAACCCTTCGCGTTCCAGGACGGCTTTCAAGGTCAGGCCGGTAGTCCTGTGGTCGTCCACAATGAGCAGATTGAGCGACCCGGAGGAGTTCCCCTCGGTTATATTGGCAGCCAGCCGGTCTGTTTCGACTTCCTTGCTCATACCATTATGAGACCGCAGTCCCTCCTTGCTGTCCGCCAGCCTGCGTCTATGCCTGCCGCCGCTGTTCGAGTTCTTATATTGGTTTAGCATCTCCTGTCTAATTATTCCTATCGAACGCGGGCTCTTCCATTGTCCAATTGAGTGACTTCAATGGTTACATTCATTAGCTGGAATTTTTGAATAGGGCACCTTTCCGCTTAGCAGCAGGTCAAGCGGTAGGTACCATTTCTACCTGTCTTTTATCTGCGTAGGCTCTTTCCCACGATGGGTCTGAGTTTATGGACTGCGGCGGCTTAATTTGCGCGGGTCGGTTTTAGCCCTGCCAATGGGCGCCGATGTTATGCGGGGTGGTAATCTAGTAGGGGCGGCCAAATCAGAGGCGTCAGAGCAACAATCGGATAACGCCTAGCCTGGCTGCGAGGTCATTGTCGCGCCCATAAGGCGCTTCAGGGTTTCGACACGGGCTAAGATCTCCGTCATGTCGTCTTCAATCTCTTCCAGCATCTCGACAATTTCGTGAAGCATAGAGCCGTACTCAGCATCCCGCTGCTCGGAAAGCTCCAGCTCCTGAATGAACAATCCCCACTTGATCTTAGGAGAAAGAAGGCGGGACGAGTTCAAGTGGGAAGAAAGCAATTGGACGTCACGAACCAAATCTTTTTCACTTGTGAATTGAGCAAACCTTGCCACCAATACCTCCGCCACACCGCCCCCGTAGGTCCAATACGGATTCTAAATGAGTGTCAGTACACTCTACCTTCGTCCGCAGCGTGTCTCTACCGCTTTAATAAGTATTTGTGCAATGACACAACCGCTTGCCTGATTACACTTAATGTCTAGTCAGCCTTAACTAGCTGTTAGGCAGGGTGGGAGCGCAGCCTTGCCGCTTATAAAACTTGGGATGCGTCCTAGAAGCCGTCCGCCCGCTTGGAGCGACGGCTTCTAGCTTCTGCGGTACTGCGCCAGGTTGGACAGCTTCTCACGCGCCCTGGCGAAGGTCTCGGGCCGTTTGGGGAAGGCGAAGCGGATATAGGGTTTTGCCAGGTCCGCGTCATGGTAGAAGGCCTTGGCGGGCACAGGGGTCACGCCCACCTTGCTGGACAAAAATATAGAGAACTTCATGTCGTCCGTGTAGCCGCAGTCCGGGTAGCGGGTCATCACGTAATAGGCGCCCTTGGGCGTGATGTAGTCGAAGCCCATCTCGCCCAGGATAGAGAGCATGGCGTCGCGGCGCACTGTGTAGTCGGCGGCCAGCGTGTCGTAATAGCTCCTGGGGAATCGAAAGGCGGTGACGGACGCCTCCTGGAGCGGCGCGGCGGCGCCGACGGTGATGAAATCGTGGGCGCGCCTTATGGCCACCGATACCTTTTCGTCCAGGCAGATGGCCCAGCCGATGCGCCAGCCCGTGACGCTGTAGGTCTTGGACATGCTGTTGACGGTAATGGTGCGATGCCCCATCCCCGGCAGCGACGCGATGCTGTAATGCCTCTCGCCGTCGAAGAGAATGTGTTCGTAAGGCTCGTCGGTGATAGCCAGGGCGTCATGCTCCTGGCAAAGCTCCGCAATGAAACCCAGCTCGTCGTAAGAAAATACCTTGCCCGTGGGGTTGTGGGGCGTGTTGATGATAATAGCCTTGGTCTTCTTGGAGAAGGCGCGGCGGAGCTCGTCGCGGTCGAACTGAAAGGAATCGCCCACTTGCCGCAGCGACACGTAGACCGGCTTGCCGCCGGACAGCAGCGAGTCCGGGCCGTAGTTCTCGTAGAACGGCTCGAAAATAATAACCTCGTCGCCCGGGTCTATGACGGCCAGGACGGCGGCCAGCATGGCCTCAGTCCCGCCGCAGGCGATGGTTACGTGCTTATCCGGGTGTACCTCGACGCCGTTGTACCAGGCAAACTTTTCCGCCAGAGCCTGCCGCAGGCGGGGCGCGCCCCAGGTAATGGCATACTGGTTAAAGTTGCCGTCCAGGGCGGTCTTGGCGGCCTCGATAAGCTCTTTAGGCGGGTCGAAGTCCGGGAAGCCCTGGGCCAGGTTGATGGCGTTGTGCTGGTTGTTGACACGGGTCATCTCTCGGATGATGGACTCGGTGAAAAGGTTCACCCTTCGGGAGGTATAATCCATTCTGTTAGCCTTTTTGACTCGCGCGCTCATAATTATTTATGGACAGGTTATCACCAATCTCCACAGGTATCCAAGAGATACGCCCGCGCCATGCCCCGCTATCCCGTCGACGCGCCATCCTTCCCCATCCCCTCGACAAAGGCGCGGATGGTGTCCTCCAGCGTGCGGCCCTTGTCCACCGTTTCCGCCCGCTCCTCCGCGAAAGGCGTGGTTCCCAGGATTCGATACACCTCAGCGGCGCCGTGGTGGAAGTGCGACGGCGCGCCCAGCGACTCGTAGGTGGCGGCTATCTCCTCCATCTCGCCTACCCATCGCAGGGTCTTGGCCGGCAGCGGCGGTATCCACCGGTTCATAGACTGCAAGACCGTCGCCTGGCTGTACTCCAGCTCCATAATCAGCGGCTCCCACAGCCCTAGCGACATAGCCGCCGACAGTATAGCGATGTGGAGGGCTGTGGTGCCCTTGGTCATCCCGGCGAAGCACATCTTAATGCCGGAGGCCTGTCCCACCTTGTCCCCGACGTTGCGGATCAGTATCCCCTTGCCATCGAACTCGGACATGACCGGAGCGTGGCCGCCCGACACGTAAAACCGGGGCATTGCGCCCTCCCGCGGTACGCCGCCGATGATGGAGGCGTCGATGAACCTGCCGCCGGCGTCGGCAATTATGCGTTCGGACAACTGGACGGTCTGGGGCGATACGGCGTTGCAGTCGGCATAGTAAGGCGTCGCGCCGGTGCGACGCAGGGCGCGGGCCACTCGCCAGGCGTGGCTCACGGACTCGGACGGGACGATGATACATAAGACGATATCCGCCTGCGTGACCACGTCTTCGAGCGATCCTACATCCTCTATCCTTGCCTTTTTAGCCAGGCCATGAGTGCGCTGGCTTCGCCCCTCCAGGCTGGTGATGACGCGGTAGCCGTGCTGATGGAGCGCCCGCCCCACATTGCTGCCCATATCGCCGGGGCTCAAAATCGCTACAGTTCCAAAGGACACTGGTCACCTCCAAGGAAAATAGGAAAGCTAAACGAAATCCAGGATCCTCTGTCCAATCACAACATTCTCCCCCTGCTTAACGTGGACAGCTTTAATAACGCCGTCGCGCTGGGCCTGCAAATTGACCTCCATCTTCATGGCCTCCAGGACGCACACTATCTGGTTCCGGGCTACCTGCTCTCCCTGGCGTACGCTGAGACGCAGAACAACGCCGGGCATGGGGGCGCGGAGCGTGTCGCCGTCCCCCGGGTCTGAGGCAATGTCCGCCTGTCCAGCACCCTCGGCTTCGGGGGCGCTGGAAGGGACCAAGTCCCCCACGTCTACCTCCAGGGTCTCGCCGTCTACGATAACCTGGATGGGATTAGCATCCAGGCGTTCAACCTCGACGACGTACCATCGTTCGCCGATTTTGACCTTTAGCCGTCTAGGTTTTCGTTCCATGCGTTAGCAAGAGTTTTCCTGTGGAATTCTCAAGGGGTCTTTGCGCTTTATGGGATAACCGCGCGTTGCCTAGCGTTGAGATGTCATTATAATAGTGCAAACTAGGCGTCCGCCAATTCACTTCCAGTGAAGGAGCCGTGCAGTGGCTATTAAAATAGACTTCAACGCGGATATGGGCGAAGGCTTCGGGATGTACAAGCTGGGCTTTGACGACGACCTGGCCAAGTACATCACCTCCGCCAACCTGGCCTGCGGCTTCCATGCCGGCGACCCGCTGACTATTGAGCGCACTGTGCGCCTATGCGAAGCCCACGGCGTCGGCATCGGCGCCCAGCCCAGCTACCCCGACCTTATGGGCTTCGGCCGCCGGTTCATGGCGGTAAGCCCGGAAGAGGCCAAGGCAGACGTGACCTACCAGATTGGCGCGCTCCAGGCCTTCACCAAGAAGAAGAAGCTGCAGCACGTGAAGCCTCACGGCGCCATGTACAACGCCGCCGTGAAGGACCTGGTGTTAGCCCGGGCCATCTGCCAGGCGGTGAAGGACACCGACCCTGACATGATAATCGTGGCCCTGGCGGGGTCCCAGTGGGTGGGCCTGGCCCACGAAATGGGCCTGCGGGTGGCCCGCGAGGCCTTTGCCGACCGCGCCTTCAACGACGACGGCACTCTGGTGCCCCGCACCAAGCCCGGCGCGGTCATTCATGACGTGGACGAGGTGGTAAAGCGCAGCGTCCGAATGGTCACGCAAGGCAAGGCCACATCCATCAACGGCAAGGAAATCGACATGCGTGCCGACAGCCTGTGCCTTCACGGGGATACCCCAGGGGCGGTGGAGATGGCTAGGAAGGTTAAGGATACTCTCCTGAAGTCGGGCGTCCAGATTGTTCCTATGGCCCAGTTGGTCTAGCCGCCGTGTTTCCCAGCCCTCGATATATACCCGCGGGCGACAGCGCCCTGGTGGTCGAGTTGGGCAACAGCATTAGCCCTCACGTAAATCGGATGGTGCACAACCTGGCACGCGCCGTCGAAAAGGAAGCCGTCAACGGCGTTGTAGACCTCACGCCGTCCTACCGCTCCCTTCTGGTCTACTACAACCCTTCGGTCATCGCGGCGTCAGACCTCCAGAAGAAACTGCACGCCCTCCACGGCTCGCTGCTGGAAGGCGCGGCTCGCGGCAAGGCCAGGGTTGTACGTGTGCCAACCCTCTACGGCGGCGACATGGGGCCGGACCTGGAGGTTGTGGCTAAGCACAATAGCCTGTCGACCGACGAGGTTATCCAGATACATTCCAGCGCCGACTATCTGGTGTATATGCTCGGCTTCTCGCCAGGCTATCCTTACCTGGGCGGCATGTCGGAGCGCATTGCGACGCCTCGATTGAAGACGCCTCGGACGGCGGTGCCGGCGGGGTCCGTGGCCCTGGCGGAAAAACAGACCGGCGTCTATCCCACCGAGACGCCCGGCGGCTGGCAGATCCTGGGCCGCACGCCGCTGAAGTTCTTCGACGCCAGCCGCGACAAGCCCTCCCTGGTGGAGCCCGGGGACTATATTCGATTTGTCGCCATCGACGCCGGCGAGTACGCGCGGGTCAAAAAGCAGGTCGATGAAGGGACGTATCAGGTGAAAATCGAGGCCAAGGACTAGTCGTGGAAATCATTGAGGTTATTGAGGGCGGCCTGCACACTACGGTCCAGGACCTGGGCCGGTACGGTTACCAGCGTTACGGCGTCCCGGTTTCCGGAGCCATGGACTCGCACTCGCTGCGCCTTGCCAATCTCCTGATAGGGAACCCGGAGGATGCCGCCGGCCTGGAGATAACCCTGGTCGGCCCCAAGCTGAAGTTTTTGGCCGACACCGCTGTTGTGCTGGGCGGCGCCGATCTCCGCCCCCGCGTCGACGGCCAGCCCTTCCAGATGTGGCGAATCGTCAAAATTAAGGCAGGCAGCCTTTTGACCTTCGACGGCCCGCAGGCGGGGATGCGCTGCTACCTGGCTGTTCCCGGCGGCGTCGATGTGCCTGTGGTCATGGGCAGCCGCTCCACCTATACCCGCTCCGCCATCGGCGGATATAAAGGACGCATCCTCAAGCCAGGCGACCGTTTATCCGCCCTCCAAGGCCCCGGCCCCCTGAGCCGAGGGTGCAAGCTGCCTCAAGCCCTTATGCCCGCCTTCGGCCATCTACATCTGCTGCGAGTGATCATGGGCCCCCAGGAGGACGCCTTCACCCCCCAGGGCATCGCCAGCTTCCTTAGCTCCACCTACACGGTCAGCCGGCAGTCGGACCGGGTGGGCATCCGGCTGGAAGGAGAGGGCATTCAGCACGTTAAAAGCGGAGATATCATTTCCGACGGCGCGCCCTTCGGCGCGGTCCAGGTTCCTGGCAGCGGCCAACCCGTGGTCCTGATGGCGGACCGGGGCACTACCGGCGGCTACACCAAAATCGCGGCCATTATAACCACGGATATAGGCAAGCTGGCCCAGGCGCTTCCCGGCGACAAGGTCAGCTTTAAGGCTGTGACTTTGAATGAGGCCCAGGCGCTGCTGGCCGAGCGCGAGGAGCTGGTGCTGGAGTTTAAGCGGCACGTCGAGGGCATCAAGGCGGGCGGCGTGTCCAGAGTTACAATAGCTGTGGAGGGCGCGGCGCTTCTGGTCACTGACGACTCGGGGACGCCTCTGACCGAGACCGAGAGGTTTCCCATCGGGCATGCCGGCTTGAAGCGCTCTATGACGGTCAGGGCGGGCGGGCAGGCTTACACCTTCGAGGTTGAGGTGCATAGGCAGGATTAGGACTTCCTGACGCCCCCAAGCCTGTACCGGTTTCGTGCCACCCATCGATAGACCACGGGTCCGAGCCAGCCCATGCCCGGCAGCCATAACAGCGCCGCCAGAGGCCAAAACCAGGGCCTTCGCCAGGCCAGGCGTCGCACCGCATGAAAGCCACCGTATTTGCGACCGTCCGGCAACACTAGCCAGAGTTGTCGATGAACGTCCTGGCGCGTCAGTCCGGCGGGCAGTTGCTCAATGCCCTGGGAGGGCCGATACTCCATCGATTCATCTTCCTGGCGGCCCTTAACAAGCCCTACGCTGGCGGCGCAGAACTTGCACTCCCCGTCGTAATAGACGGCCGGCTTTTTCTTCTCGTCAGCCATAGCATTAGTCTAGCAAAAGCGGGCTGACCATAGGCTCATTGACCCTTCATTTCTACTGGGGTACACTACCAGCGCCTGCACAATTAGGCGTACTTGGCGGGCGAGCAGGAGGGTTTATGGTCAGCGTGGGGACCGGTAAATATAGCTACAAAGTAGTCGAAGGCTGGGGAAAGCTGCCTGAGGGGTATGAGTTCGGCCAGGTGGCGGGCGTCGCCACCGACTCCCAGGGCAACGTCCACCTCTTCAACCGCAGCAAGCACCCCATCCAGGTCTTCGACATGAACGGCAAGTTCCTCCGGGCCTGGGGCCAGGGCCAGTTCGCCAGCCCCCACGGTATCACCATCGCGCCCGACAACACCTACTGGATGGTGGATACTGACCTGCATCAGGTACTCAAGTTCTCCTCCGACGGCAAGCTGCAGATGACCCTTGGCGCCAAGGGCCGGCCCTCCGATACCGGCTATTCTGAAAAGGACCGCACCGTGAAACGCGCCGCCGGCCCCTTCAACCGCCCCACTAAAGTTGCCCTCGGTAAGCGCGGCGAGGTCTATATATCCGACGGTTACGGCAACAGCCGCGTCCACAAGTACTCCTCTGACGGTAAGCTGCTCATGTCCTGGGGCGAGCCCGGTACCGGCCCCGGCCAGTTCCACCTGCCCCACAGCATCTGGGTAGACAAGGACGAGCGGGTCCTGGTCTGCGACCGCGAGAACCATCGCATCCAGGTCTTCACGCCGGAGGGCCGTTACATTACCCAGTGGACCGGCTTTAAGCAGCCCACGGACATCTACATTGACCCCTCCAACACCGTCTACGTGTCGGAGTTGGGCGACCGCGTAAGTATCCTTGATTTGAAGGGCAACCTCCTAGCGCGGTGGGGCGAGGACAAGCCCCGCAGCCACAAGCCCGGCGAGTTCTTTGGCGCCCACGGCATCTGGGTCTGCGCCCGCGGCGACATCTACGTCAGCGAGGTGCTGGAGGGGCGTCGTGTACAGAAGTTCGTCCGCTCCACCTAGACGCGCTCCTATCTGATGGCCCTTCAAATTCAAGGACTAGCCCGCGCCGCCAGGGTCCTTTTGCGCCCTTGCCCCTCATTCATGCCAATCGAAAAGCTGATGAAGGAGACTCATGCTTAAGCAGTTCCATACCTCCGACGCCCAGGCTGTTAGAGTAAAAGCCGATAGCCTTCGCGACACGGTCCAGGCCATCTTTGAGCGCCTGGAGGTGCCCAAGGACCAGGCCTGGCTGGGCGCCGACGTCCTCACCTTGACGGACCTCCGGGGCGTGGAAAGCCACGGCGTCTCCGGCCAGTTCAAGACCTACGTGCGCGAGTACCGCCAGGGCGTCACCAACCCCAAGCCCAAGTGGCGCGTCACCCGCCAGACCGAGGCCACCGCCAACATCGACTCAGACCGGGGCCTGGGTATCATCATCGCGCCGCAAGCTATGGAGATAGCCATTGAGAAGGCCAAGAAGTCCGGCGTGGGCATGGTGACAATGCACAACGGGCGGCACATGGGAATGGCTGCCTACCACGCCATGAAGGCCCTGGACCACGATATGATAGGCGTCGCCATGACCTGCGCCGGGCCGTCGGTAGTGCCCACCTTTGGCGCGGTGCCTCGCCTAGGCACCAACCCTATCTGCCTGGCGGCGCCAGGCAAGACCCAGCTCCCCTTTGTCTACGACGGCGCCACCAGCGTCATCGCCGGCAACAAAGTCGGTGTGGCGCGGCGCAACGGCAGCAAGCTCCTTCCCGGCTGGCTTGCCGGCCCTGACGGCGCGCCCGTTATGGAGGAGGCCGACCCGCCCGACACCAACCACCCGTCCCTGCTGCCCCTGGGCAGCACCCGAGAGGGCGGCTCCCACAAAGGCTACGGCCTCGGCGCCATGGTAACGGTGCTGACGGGCATCCTCTCCGGCGGCGGCTTCGACAGTTTCCCCGGCCGCCCCTACTACTATCACATGGTAGCCGCCTACCGCATCGACGCCTTCACCGACCTGGAAGACTTCAAGAAGATGATGGACGACTTCGTTATCACCCTCAAGTCTACCCCGCCGGCCCCGGGCCACGAGCGTGTGCTGGTCCCCGGCCAGGTCGAATGGGAGACGATGAAGGAGCGGCAGGCTAAGGGCATCCCCATCCATAAGGATGTTATCAAGTGGCTGAAGGACATGTGCGGGGAGTTGGAGATCCCCTTCAAGCTGGCCTAGCCTATGGCGTCGCTGGACTTTGAAGTCGTTGTCATAGGGGCGGGCATCATCGGCCTGGCCTCAGCCCGCGCCCTGACGCGACGGTTCCCCAAAACGCGTGTCGCTGTGCTGGAAAAGGAAGAGCAGTTGGCCTTCCACCAGACGGGCCACAACAGCGGCGTTATTCATTCCGGCATCTACTACAAGCCCGGCTCTCAGAAGGCCAAGTTCTGCGTTGCGGGTGTGGACGCTTTGAAGAAATACTGCCGTGACCACGCCATACCTTACGAGGAGTGCGGCAAGGTAGTCGTCGCAACCGACGAGTCGCAGCTTGGCCGAATGGAAGAGCTGTACAAGCGCGGCACCGCCAACGGCGTCCCTGGGATGGAAATCATCAGCGGCGAGGCGTTGAAGGAGATTGAGCCTCACGCCGTCGGCGTAAAAGCTCTGCTGGTGCCCAAGACCGCCATAGTCGATTATAAGGCAGTAGCCGCCGCCTACGCCGAGGACTTCAAGATGTCGGGCGGCTCCATACTCACCGGCCACAAACTCACCGCCATCAACCACGTCAACGGCGGTCTATCCCTCACCACGTCGAAAGGCACTGTCCAAACCAAGCACCTCGTAAACTGCGCCGGCCTCTATTGCGATAAGGTGGCCGCCATGATGGGTGTGCCGCCCAACGTCCGCATCCTCCCCTTTCGCGGCGAATACTATTTCCTCCGGCCCGAAAGCCACCACCTGGTCAAGGGCCTCATATATCCCGTGCCGGACCCCCGATTTCCCTTCCTGGGCGTCCACTTCACGCGCCGCGTCACCGGCGAGGTGGACGCCGGCCCCAACGCCGTCCTGGCCTGGTCGCGAGAAGGCTACACTAGGTCCAAGATAAACGTGGCCGAAGCCATGGCTACCCTCACCTTCCCTGGCTTCTGGCGCATGTCGCGTAAGTACTGGCGCATCGGCATGGGCGAGATGCACCGCTCGCTAATGAAGAGCGTGTTCGTGAAAGACCTTCAGCGCCTGGTGCCTGACGTCAAGGACAGCGACTTCGTTGGCGGCGGCTCCGGAGTCCGTGCCCAGGCGGTCAGCCGCAAAGGCGTCCTCTTGGACGACTTCTTCATCGAAGAAAGCCCCGGCGCCATCCACGTCCTTAACGCCCCCTCGCCCGGCGCCACCTCCTCCCTCGCCATCGGCAGCTACATCGCCGAGCTGGCAGGCAAGAGTTTTGGTCTGAAGGGCTAGCGGAACCTCGGCATCACCCTTTCTGCAAACAGCCGCATCGATTTCGCCACCCTATCCCTCGGCATCTCCCCCGGCGTCATTCCCAGCAGCATGTTCCGCACGCCGGCGTCTTTAAGCTCCGCTATCTTCTCCGCTACCGTCCTGGGCGACCCGACGATTAAAAACTTCGACGGGTCGCTGGCGCCCTGGGGTGGTGCAGGAATAGCCTCCGGATAGTCCTTGGGGTTGTGCTTCTCCCGCGCCTCGCGAATGTGCCGCCGCTCCGCCATGAAGTGCGGCAACGCCTCCTGGGCCTCGGCGTCGCTGTCGGCCACGTAAAGCGACTTCCGCGCCCACGTCTCGTCCAGCGCCCCTTCCGCCGCCTCCTCGCTAAACCCCGACGACAGCATGATGTCCCGGTAGGTATCCAGGCGAAACTTGAACTCCTCAGGCGTCTCCACGCCCATCAGCACCGGCCGCCCAATCTTCGCCATCTCGAACATCGAATCGCGGCCCAGGCAGGCCCTCACCAGCGGCGGGTGGGGCTTCTGAAAGGGACGAGGCCGCATCAGCGGAAACTTCACCTGCCAGTACTTGCCCTGGTAGTCCACGTCCTCGCCCGTCCAGGACCTCAGCAGAAGGTCCTCGGCCTCGGCCAGCCGCTGCCTCCCCTCCTCCATGCTCACCCCAAATCCCATGTATTCGTAGGCGTTGTAAGCCGAGCCGCGCCCCGTCCCGACGATGAGCCGCCCGTGGCTCAGGTTGTCGAGAAGCGCCGTCTGGGCCGCCAGCTTCACCGGGTGGTGGAAGGCCATCTGCACTACCGCGAAGCCAATAGTTATCCGCTTGGTGCGGGCCGCCACCGCCGCGCCGAAGACCACCGGGTCGGCATAGACGGTGTCGCCGGCGAAGTAGTGCTCCGTGAGCCACACGACGTCGAAGCCCAGGGTGTCGGCCAGCTCCGCCTCCCGCAGCGTCTGGTCGATGACCTGGCTGTCCTTAGCCGGGTCCGGGCTTACCTGCAATACAAAGGTGCCGAATCGCATGGCCGCATTATAGACAACCAATGGCAGGGCCAAAAGGCCCCGGCAGGAACCGCAAGAGGCCGCAAATCTAGTCCAGCCTGATGATTTCTCTGATATTTATGCGCCGTACACTTAAACATATCCGAGTTAACACGCGGCCCCTTTCATCAAGGCTTTGGGAGGCTTTTATGGCTACCACGACTCAGTACCCCATCAATGCTACACGAGAAAACCTGCGAGACCTTTTGCCTTTAATCCACTCGCAAGAACTCTTCCTATCAGCATACCTGGACACCACACGTTCCGAACACACCGCCAAAGAGGCGCGCCTGCGTCTGGCGTCGATGCTGGACCAAATCTCCGCCGACGTGGAAGACACCCACTTGGAGAAACCATTTAAAGCCGAGCGAGAGGTGGTAGAGTCCTACCTGGAAGGACTGGCGCCAGGCAGCGACGGCCTCCTTATATTGAGCGCTTCCGGAGGAAGTCAGTGGCGCGCGCTGTGGCTGCCAAGCCAGCCGTCCCGGGAGCGGGCGCGGTTTGGCCGCGGCGTCTTCGCCCTTCCTATCATGGAGACGCTGGACGAGTGGGAACCCGTCGCCTTCATCGGCATATCCAAGGACAAGGCCAGGCTGCTGGTGGCGGCGGCGGGGCGTATCGGCGAGGCGCGGCGGCTGGCGTCCAGCGTCCCGGGGAGCCATAAGGCCGTCGGCGGAAGCGCCACTTATCGCGGGCCGGGCGGCTCCAAGAAGGAAGGCGGCGGCGGCGCGGGCCTCCGACACGAACGCCACATTGACGTGCATATGGAGGGCCACTTCAAGTCGGTGATCGACGAGCTGACTGCTGTGCAGCGGACGCAGCCCTTCAGGCGGTTATTCCTCGCAGGCCCCATCGAGTCTCTGACCAAGTTCAAAGAGGCTATGCCGAAGGTCTTCAAGGACATGGTGGTTGGCGAGCTGCCGGCGCCCGGCTACGCCTCCGACAACGACGTGCTGTCCATGCTTCGAGACGAGGCCCAGCGGGTCGAGCGGGAGCAGGAGGAAGCCCTGGTGCAGGACCTGATCAATCGCGCCGAAAAGGGCGGGAACGCGGTAGCCGGCGTCGCGCCTATTCTGGGCGCTCTAAACCTTCGCACAGTCCACCTCCTCGTCATGGACGCCGACACGGAGCATCAGGGCCGCCAGTGCCTAACTTGCGACTTGCTGCTGCCTCCCGAGAATGCCCGATGCCCCCAGTGCGCCCAGAAGACCCGGCCTGTCGATCTGCTGGAGGAGGCCCCCAACGCCGTGGCGGGCCAGGGCACAAGGCTGGAGTTAGTGCGCGGCCAGGCCGCGGCGGCGCTGACGAATTACCAGGGCATCGCGGCGATGCTGAAGGCGCCCACCAGGTAGCCGCGTTACTGCAAGCTGCGTATTCGCGGCGCGAAGGCGTAGCAATAAAAGCTGACCATCACCAGCATCACGCCCGTGGCCCCCACCGCCCACTGCACCCCCACAAACTCGGCGGCGATGGCTACGATAAAGGCGCCCAGGCTGGTGACGCCCCACTGCATCATAAACAGGCTCATAACCCGGCCTATATAGGCGTCCTCGGTGTAGCTTTGCAGCAGGGTGTTGCTTAGAGTCAGCCGCGCCGCCTGGCCGAAGCCCGCGGCTATCATTATCAGCAGCGACATCCAGAAGAGCCCGCTTATGGAAAAGGCGATGATGCTAGCCCCCAGGAAGACGCCTGTGTGCAAAAAGATTATCCCCCGGTTCTTGTTTCCCATGGACGCCACGATTAGCGAGCTGACCAGCGCTCCCGCGCCCGATACGCTGACCAGTATGCCGAGCTTTTCAGGCCCTACGTGCAGTATGTCCTCGGTGAAGACCGGCAGCAGCAGCCTGAAGGGCATAGCCAGGATGACGGTTATCTGGGTGAGTATCAGTATCATCAAAAGAGTCTGATTGCTCCTGACGTACACCAGGCCGTCCTTAATGTCGCCCATGACGCTGCGTCTGGGCTGGCCGGAGGGCCTTTTGGCCCCGTTCCCCGCCCTCATAGGCAGGAAAAGGACGGCAGCCACCAGGAACAGGCCCACCATCAGGTAGTACACGCTTTCGATGCCCGAGGCCGCCACCATGAACCCCGCGATGGCCGGCGCCCCAATCTGGTTGACGTTCATCACCGCGCCGTTGAGGGCCACGGCGTTCATCAGATGCTCCCGCCCCACTATCTCGTTTATCAGCGACTGCCGGGCGGGCATCATGAAGGAGATGATGCAGCCCTGGATGAAGCTGCTGATGACAATGTAATGCCAGGTAATGATGCCCGCCGTGGTGGAGACGGCTATCCATAACGACAGTAAGCTGGACAGGATAAGGCAGACAATCATGATGTATTTTCGATGGGCGCGGTCCGCCAGCGTGCCGCCCAGGAAGGAGAGGACCAGGGGAGGTATGGCGTTGGCCAGAAGCGTGAGGCCCAGCAGCGCCTCAGAGCCGGTGAGCTTATAGACAAACCAGCCGTCCACAACCATTCGCATGTTCATGCAGGCCATGTGGAACAGGCCTGACAGCATATGAAAGCGGTAGTCCCTGATCTTCAGGGACTGGAAAGTCCGCAGATTGAATACTCGAGCGGTGGCTAACGCCATGTTGTTCGCAAGAAATTGCCCCAACTACTGAGATTACCACAGCGACCCTGACAGGGCTATATGGGCGGCAGGCTGGTTGAGGCCATTGAGAACTTCACTCAGGTACGATTTCCATCTAGTCCGTTAGGACTATTTTGCTGAAAGTCGATGGGCTTACCCAATGGAAATTCTAGAAAATGGTCTATTATTTGTTTGGAAAAGGTGTGGCATGAAAATCGGCTTTATAGTGTATGCGCGGCGTTGGCTTTCGAATCTGAACTAGCGAAGCATTGCGTTGCCAGACTTACCGTCAAAAGAAGAGGTTGCCCGGCTCATACAGGAGAATTTTCCTAACCTGCAAGGCGTGGTCGTAGACACCTCAGATGAGAGGCAAGTGGTTGTGACCATCAGGCCCCCCAGACCTTCCGCTCCTCCCTCCTCCAGGCCGCGGGAGGGTAGGGAGCCGTCCCCGTCGCTTCTGGCCGCCGGTACAGCCTCGGAGCCTCACAGGGAGATTATTGATCGCCTCGCCCAGGCCCTCAAGACAACCAGGCAAGTTCCCTGGCCCCGGGAGGAAAAGCAATCGTCCTCCGGGTTCCTGGACCCCGGACTGCCTCCGGAGCGCCATAAAGAGATCATCGACAGGCTGGCCCACGAGCTGCGTAACCCCCTCATGTCCATCGCAGGCTACATCGACCTGTGGCTGAAGCGGACCGACATCGATGTCGCCTTCCGCCAGCAGCTGCTTCTGGCCTGCCGCGAGTCCAAACGCATCATCACCACCGCCAACAATCTGATAGTGACGGCTTCCATTGAGGCCGGTACGCTGGCCGTCAACCCTTCGCAAATCGATCTTAGAAGCTTCCTGGACGAGCTTCTTCGCGAGCGCCAGTGCCAGACGGCGGGCCGGGACATTTCTGTCAGTACCCATCTTTCTCTTCCAGAGGTCAAGGCGGATAGGATGCTGCTGTCCCTGGCCCTGTGGAACCTGATAAGCAACGCTCTGAAGTACGGCTCCGAGGAAGGCAGCATCTCCATCTCCCCCTATTTCGAGCAGGCGCGGCGTCGGGTGGTTATCGCCGTCGCCAACGACGGCGAGGGAATTGACCAGTCCACACAGCTTTTCAGCGGCGCCTCTTTCGCAGGCCCCAAGGCGGGAGTTAAGGACGTGTTCACAGGGTTAGGGGTGGGGCTCTTTGTGGTGAAGGGCGTAGCGGAGGCCATGCAAGGCGGTTTTTGGATGGAAAGCAGCAAAACCCAGGGCACTACAGCCTACCTGGCCGTCCCCAGCGTTTCGTAACATCGCTGTCAGGCGGCGCGTGTCTTCTAATGACATCTGCCCATTTACTTAAGCTCTTCATCTCCACTATCCTGTCCCCGTGCCCTCCAATCTTCCATACCTTTCAGCTTATCTCCCCGCAACCCTGGGAGTGTGCCTAGTCTATCCGTATTCCCCCCATCTCAGAAACGAATCACGCTTGAGCCACGCCTGGAAATCCGATTCGTTTACCCCAAAAACTTTTTTCTGAGACCTTAAAAGGAAAATCGAATAGCCGACGGGAGGTTGTTTTGGTTGTTTTTGGGCGTTTTAGACACAAAAGCACCCCCTTTTTCGAGAAACAACCTCCACCCGCATTCCCAACTCTCCCTCTCCCTACATCCCCATACCTACTGTTACCCGGGATTCGTTCCTCCCCCACAAAACGAATACGCGTAAACAGCCCGCTCATTGACACCCGTCTGCCGCCGATGCAAGATAGGGCCGCATCGCTTGCCCATTTGTGATGGTTAAAGCGATGCCATATCCAGCCAGGAGGCCCCAATGGCAGACCTCACCAAGGATGACATCAAGTCCATGGCTAAGGCCGTAGGCTTGGACATCAAAGAGCCTCACCTTTCGGAAGTCACCTACAATATCAACGCCCTCAAGGAGCTGCTGGACGACCTCAATCCGCCGGGCCTGGAGAACGTCGAGCCCCTGCCCATCATCCACCCCAACCAGTGGCCCCCTGCCGCCGGCGCCGCCCCCGCCAGGAAGCCCGCGGCGAAACGGACTGCCGCTAAGAAGCCCTCCACCAAGAAGGCCGCCAGGCGCGCCCGCCGATGAGAAAGGCCGACATCCCCTTTCTTACCGCGGCCCAGCTCGGCAGTCTCATCCGTAAAAAAGAGGTCTCCCCGGTCGAGGCCACGGAGGCCTACCTGGAGCGCATCCGGGCGATTGACCCTAAGGTCCACGGGTATATCACCGTCACCGACGAGTACGCGCTGAAGGCGGCGCGGCAGGCTGAGAAGGCCATCGCCAAGGGTGCGTACATCGGCCCCCTCCACGGCATCCCCTACGCCGTCAAAGACCAGTTCTGGAGCAAGGGCATCCTGACCACCGGCGGCTCTAACGTCCTGCGCGATTTTGTGCCCGCCGAAGATGCCACGGTAATAGCTCGAATGAATAGCGCCGGCGCTGTTCTCCTCGGGAAGCTGAATTTGAGCGAGTTCGCCACGGGCAATAGCGTTGTTCACCCCTGGGGCATTCCCCGGAATCCCTGGGACCTGGAGCGCACTCCTGGTACCTCCAGCAGCGGATCAGGCGTGGCTGCCGCCGCCTTCCTCTGCTCCACTTCCCTGGGCGAGGACACGGGCGGCTCCATTCGCGGCCCCGCCAACAACTGCGGACTGGTGGGCCTGCGTCCCACCTACGGCCTGGTCAGCCGCTACGGGATGCTGGGCGCGTCCTGGTCTAACGACATCGGCGGCCCCGTATCCCGCACCGCCGAGGACGCCGCCATCACCCTCCAGGCCATTGCCGGACACGACCCCAAGGACCCATACACCGCCCGCTACACTCCGCCCGACTACCGTGCCGGTCTTAAGGGCGGCATCAAGGGGTTGAAAGTCGGCATCTTCAAAGAGGCTATGTACGCCGACTTTGTCCATCCCGAGACCCGCAAGGTGGTCGGCAAGGCCGTCGACAAGCTGAAGGAGCTGGGCGCGAAAATCAGCGAGGTCTCGGTGCCGCTAATGCCCTACACTTCGGCGATAAACCGTATCTTCATCGAGGTCGAAGCGGCCCACCAGCACCGCCAGTGGCTTGAGACCCGCCCGCGCGACTACGACCACAACGTCCGCACCGACTTCTACACGGGCCTGGTCACGCCCGCCAACCTTTACTACAAGGCCCAGCGGCTGCGAGAAATGATTCGCCGCCAGGTCTTTGAGGCGTTGGACAAGGTGGACATCCTGGCCCTCCCCGGCTCCTCCGATGCGCCGCCGCTGATAAGCACCAAGGTCGGCATCTTCAGCAAAGAGGAGGCCCTATCCAGGATGACGGGCCGCCGCGCCCTCAACGGCGCTTTCAATCTGGCCAGCGTGCCTGCCATGACCTTCCACTGCGGCTTCCTCAGCTATACAGGCAAAGACCTGCCCATTGGGCTGCAAATCGCGGGCCGCCCCTTTTCCGATGGCCTGCTCCTTCGCGTCGCCCATACCTACGGGCAGGCCACGGACTGGCGCAAACGCCGCCCGCCTATCTAACTATAACTGGACAGGCTCGAAAGCGTTGAGGGCGGGGAACAGCACCGCCAGCCCGCCCATGTAGTACGCTACTTCGCAGGTTTCGGCAATCTCCTGCTCGGTGGCGCCCAGCTTGCGGGCGCGGTCCGCCAGCACCTTGACGCCATGGGGTCGGGCCAGGAAGGCGTCGCCCAGCATCATCATCAGGGTCTTGGTCTTGAGGTCCAAGCCGCCGTCCTTGCGGACGTGGTTCTGAACGCTCAGCACCAGCTTCAACAGATTAGGGTCGTGTCGATAGACCACCTGCTGCCAGGGCGGCAAATCCTGGACCGGGGGAAGCTTCTCTTGCATGGCGTCCTCCTTGAGGTTTGGCTTGCGTTCCAAGTCTAAGCCTCGCTAGTGTATTCTACAAAAGCCGATGGGCAAAGGCCGTCGGGCTAAATACTGAGGGGGTGAGCTATGAAATTCGGCATCTGCCTGCCTACCAACAAGGGTATCACCGACTTCCGCGCCCTCATCAGCATCGCGCCCAAAGCCGAGGAGCTGGGCTTCGACTCGGTATGGGTCAGCGACCACCTGTTCAACATTGGATACATCGCCAAAGGCCTCGGCAACCGCCCCTACTACGATCCCATGACTGTCCTGACCTACGCCGCGGCCATCACCTCCAAGGTCAAGCTGGGCACGTCGGTGCTGGTGCTGCCTTACCACCACCCCGCCAGGCTCGCCAAAGTGGCCGCGACGCTGGACCAGGCCTCGGCGGGACGTGTGGTGCTGGGCCTGGGCGTGGGCCGGATAAAGGAGGAGTACGACGCTATCGGCGCAACCTTTGAACGTCGTGGCGCTCAGGCCAACGAGATGCTGCGGGCCATGAAGGCGCTCTGGACCCAGGAGAAGCCGGAATTCCACGGCAAGTTTTACAACTTCTCGGACGCCTATTTCTCGCCCAAGCCTCTTCAGAAACCACACCCCCCGCTTTGGATTGGCGGCATGAGCGAGTCGGCCATGAAGCGCGCCGCGCGCTACGGCGATGCCTGGCACCCCAACAGCCTGACGCCAGACCAGGTGCGGCAGGGCCTGGAATTCGTACGGCGAGAGGCGTCCAAGCTGGGCAGGGATGGCAAGATGCCGGCGACTATGCTCATTACCTGGGACCCTGCCAACAAGACCGGACCCACGGCGGAGAGCGCTAGCCTCAGCGGCTCGCCGGTGGACGTTATCAAGCGGGTGAAGGAGTACCAGGCCGCCGGTGTCACTGAGTTCGCCATCGGCATACCCGTTGACGACCCTCTAGTTATGCAGCGGCATATGGTCCGCTTCGCCAACGAGGTCCTGCCGTCTTTTAAGTAATCAGCCCATATTGCGTTTTCAAGACCAAACGGCTCGAATAAACATGAATATCCAGAAGGTGATTGGACATGAATTACCAGACTTTAGAAAACCAATTACTGAAACTTAGTTTATTGTGTGGCCTAACTCCCAACAGCAAGTCAACCCACAGAAAACAGTTTTTTCTCTTGGCTTATACGATTCTACATTCCAGAAATCACCAGGAAGACTACCAAAGAACCCTTGAGTCTGGAGTTAAGAAAGGAATCTGGGGTAACGATTTAAGATTGACGGGTCAATATTTTATTACAGCTAACGGCTATTTGCTGGCGCAAAAATCGTTTCCAGACGCAGTCTCCCAGTTTTCCCCGGTCAAGCTTGATCAGTGCAACTTTTACCAGAAAGGTAAAATACGAGGACTTTCAATATTTATTGCAGGGCGAGGAAGGCAAAATGACGTATTCATCAACGGAGAAAGAATGCGGAATGCCAAAACTGCATGCGAACTGATTATGGCTGAAACTGGCACTCCAATCCCTATAAAAGGAGCATCTGCTTTTACAAAGCTTTACAACTTGGCTTTAGATTACAGCTTCCGGATGAATTGTTGGTTTACTTAGCTTTCAAGACATATTTAGATTAATGCCCTTGCTCAGTAGTAGATGCCCCGGCCCGCGCCGCCATCGACAGCGATGGACTGGCCGGTGATAGCCCCGGCCTTGTTAGATGCCAGGAACACCGCCAAGCTGGCAATATCCTCCGGCTCCACCATCCTCCCGATGGGGATAGACTGTAGGGACTGCCGCCGCACTTCTTCCACGGTTATGTTCAGCAGCCTGGCCCTGTCCTGAGCGAGTTGGACGTTCCTGGGTGTGCGCGTGGTGCCAGGATGTATACAGTTCACCAGGATGCCATCCTTAGCCACTTCCTCGGCCAGATTCTTGGCGGTGGCCGCCACGCCGGCGTTGGTGACGGCGTTGCTGGCGTTGGTGGCGCTGACGCCCCGCGCCGCCATCCCTCCGATGACAACAATCCGCCCGCCGCCTCGCTTCTTCATGTGGGGCGTCACCTCGCGGGCCAGGCGCACAAAGGCCATAAGCTTCACGCTGATATGGTTCATCCAGTCCGAGTCTTTAAGCGTCAGGACGCCTCCGGGCACCGAGTTCACGGCGTTGCTGACCAGGATGTCTATGCCGCCCAGGTCTCTTACAGCATCAGCTACCAGCGCCTGGATGTCGGAAGGGTTGGTGACGTCGGCGCGGATGGGGACGGTGTTGACGCCGGTGGCGTCGGCGATTTCACGGGCCGCCTGGCGCAAGGGGCCTTCGCCTCGGGCGCAAATCGCTACGTTAACGCCCTCCCTCGCCAGCGCCAGCGCCGTGGCCTTGCCGATGCCCTGGCTGCCGCCGGTAACTATGGCCGTTTTCCCCTTGAGTCCCAGGTCCATAACCGCCTCCCTTTGAGCGTGAACTCGTCAAGCTTTAGACACCGCCGACAGAGCTGCTAGCTTAAGATATCGCCGCTTCTTAGTACTAGTCCTCTACTATTTTTTCGAGCATCCATTTGGATGAATTGAGAATTACCCTAGGGACATACAATATTACTAGCTGTGTCATCTCATGGACTGGGATAGGGGCGAGCGCCGGCAGTTCGACCAGAGATAGGGGCCGCTAGATACCAGGGAGGTACAAAATCATGCGAGAACGGAATGACATTATACGCCAGTATTGCAGCGATCTGCTGTCCTTGGACCGCCAGATCCTAGACATGCTAAAGAACCATTCGTCTCAGCAAGAGGTGCTGCAGTACCCTGAGGCGCACCAGTTGGTAGGCAAGGCCCAGCAGGCGGTAGGAAGGGTCTTTATGGAGCTTGAGCAGAACCTGACGGCCCAGGGCGGGGACACCATGTCGCCGCTGAAGGTGGCCATGAACAGGGTGACGGGCATGATGGTGGGTATGGCCGGCAAAGCGGAAGGCTCGGAAAAATGTTCAAAGGTGCTGCGAAACACCTACGCATCCCTGGACGCCGCTTCTTTAGGCGCCATGATGCTGCACACTACCGCGCTGGCTTTTAATCTGCCATCCACTGCAGAAGTGGCCTCAAAGCACTTCAGAGAGCTGGCGCCCATAGCCAACGAGGCGCGGGACATGATACCTGGCATAGTGGTCAAGGAGTTTGTGGACCAGGGGTATCAGGTGGATACCGGGGCCGCCGAGGAGGTTAAAAAGGAGATGCAGCAGGTCTGGGTTTCCGGCGGAACGTCCTAGCTATGCTATAGAAGCCTCTCAACAATGGTCTTATCCCAGCGCCCCATTTCCATCAGGGCGCTGGAACTATTTGCGACGGCTTTCAAGGACTACTAGACGGACGGGACGCTCTGCACTAGAGTAATGGCTAGCTGATGCCGGCCAGGCATCACGGACAGTCTGTCCTATAGGAGTAGCCCATGGCTAAGCGACGGCATGCCCTGGAAGGCGTTCGAGTTCTGGACCTGGGGAGGTATCAGGCGGGGCCGCGGGCGGCGCTGGTGATGGCCCGCATGGGCGCCGAGGTTATAAAGGTGGAGGCGCCCGGCGGCGATGAGAGCCGCTCCAACGGCCCCTACGTGCGGGGCCAGAGCGCCTACTGGGTGCAGTACAACAGCGGAAAGAAGAGCCTTGGCCTGAACATGCGCACCGACAAGGGCAAGGAGATTATTAAAGATCTGGTAAAAGTCTCCGATATCTTTATCCAGAACTTCCGCCCTGGGACTATCGACAAGATGGGTTTTTCATATGACACGCTGCGGTCGCTGAACAAGGGCATCATTATGGTCAACGTATCCGCCTATGGGCAGTACGGGCCCTATCGAGACCAGGTGGGCTTCGACCCCATCGGCCAGGCTATCAGCGGCATGATGATGCTTAACGGCTTCGAGGGTATGCCGCCCATTCGTGGCTACAACCCTGTTATCGACCGCATAACGTCGCTGCACGCTACCATCGGGGCGTTGTCGGCGCTGTACGAGCGGCAGTTCACCGGCGAGGGCCAGTGCGTGGACGTGTGCCTGGCGGACAGCGGTTACACCATGACCGAGATTCAGATGAGCGCGTACCTGGGCGGGGGCATTGTGACCAAGCGAGAGGGCAACGGACGTGGCACCAGCAACGTATATCAGACCAAGGACGGATGGGTGCTGATTGCCGCGGCCAGCGACAACATATGGCCTCGCTTCTGCCAAGTCATCGGCGCGCCGGAATGGGCCACCGATGCCAGATTCGTCGGCAAGCGGGAGCGAGAGAAGAACCTGGACGTAATGGAAGAACGGCTGAAAAGGTGGTTCCTGGGCCACACCACAGCGGACACGGTGGCGAAGCTCGGCCCCCTAGGCATCCCCGTCAACGCCGTCAACGACGTGCCTGCCGCCGCTAAAGACCCTCACCTTCTGGGCCGCGATCTGCTGGTAGAAGTGCCGGACCCCGTTGCCGGCAAGATGTACGTCTCGGGCAAGAACATCAAGCTGAGCCGCAGCGAGACGGTGGTCGGCACCACGCCCGTCCCAGGCCAGCACACCCGCGAAATCCTGACTCGTGTGTTGAAATACAGCGACGCCGACGTGGAGCGGCTGGAGTCGGAAGGCGTGGTCTACACGCCGACGGCCAAGGAACGGGCGACAGCGTCGGACTAGAGGATATATCGTCGACGGAGGAGACTTTGAAGATTTACTGGCAGGAGAGAAGGTCAGGCCAGGAGCTAGTGCTGGAGCGAGATGGCGGGGAGAAGGTTACCCTGGGCGGCGTAAGAAAAACGCCCCGGGGCTTCGACGCCTTCGCCACCACCACCGGCTACGATCCCGGCAGGGCGGTTAAGGGTGCGCCATCCATGGAGGAGGCCAAGGCCTTTGTGGAGTCCTTTGAGCCGTGGAACCTGTTTATGGAAGTGGTAGATGAAGTGACGGTAGAGCCGGGGGTGAGGCCTATGGTGGGGTAGGCGAATTCTATCCAAGCAAGGACAGGATAAGGGACAGGACTACAACCCAAGCCACAATTAGTCCCGCTATAAACATGGCATCTTTAAGAGTCATTCGGCGGAGGGCGCTGGGCTTGCGCTCCCAGGGTCTACCTTCTTTGGCTTGAGCCTCTTCTCGGTGGCGCATTTCCTTGGAAGCGGTGTACTCGCGGGACGGGTCTGATTCGGGGCCTATGGGCGTAATCATGATACCTTCGCTTTCCCGACGCCATGCTCGCGCTGAGTGGTTAGCCTTAGGTTATCACACATATCTTGTCACCAGGTTCACAGCGCTTACTTGGAGTGACTGCAAACAAGCCCTAACCAATCGTCTAGGCGACGGCCCCGCCTAACGGCTCATGCGCCCGCTGACTGGTAGATCTAGGCTATAGCTACAGTCCTTATCTAAGGAGCGCATCATGGCGGAACTACTATCTAACTTTTCCAACGCGCTGGCTGAGACAGTATCGAAGGCGGCGCCGAGCGTGGTCCGAGTCGAAGGGCGGCGGGGCATACCAGCCAGCGGCATCGTGTGGTGGGCCGATGGCGTCATCGTGACGGCGCATCACGTGTTGGAGCGCGACGACAACCTGGAGGTGGGCCTTGCGGACGGGCAGTCGCTGCAAGCGGCGCTGGTGGGCCGGGACCCGACCACCGACCTGGCGGTCCTCAGGGTGAAGGCCATTGGCCTTCCCGCAGTGAGCCGTGGCAGCATCGAAAACTTGCGGGTGGGGCACCTGGCGCTGGCGCTGGGGCGGCCCGGGGAGTCGGTGCGGGCGACGATGGGGGTGGTCAGCGCCCTGGGCAAGGGCTGGCGCACGCCTACCGGCGGCGAGGTGGACCGATACCTTCAGACCGATCTAGTTATGTATCCGGGATTCTCGGGCGGACCGCTGGTGGACGCCGAGGGCAAGGTACAGGGAGTTAACACGTCGGCCATACTGCGAGGCGTGTCCCTGGCAGTACCCATCGGGACTATAAATCGAGTGGTGGAGGCGCTGCAGGCCCACGGGCGAATCCGTCGGGGCAAGCTGGGCATTGGCGCGCAGCCGGCGCGGTTGTCGGAGGGCGTCGCGGGGCAGGCAGGACAGGAGACGGGGTTGCTGGTGGTGGCCGTCGAGAAGGGCAGCGCGGCCGATGCGGCGGGGCTTCTGATGGGCGACACCATCGTATCCCTGGACGGGCAGTCGGTGCGGCACCTGGACGACCTGCTGGCGCTGCTGAGCGCCGAGCGCATCGGCAAGCGGGTGAGTGTGCGGATAATTCGCGGCGGCCAGCCTAAGGAGATTACGGTGGCCGTGGCGGAAAGGACTTAGTATCGATGGCTAATCTTTTGCAATTGCTAAACGACGAGATGGCGCAGGTGGCGGAGAAGGCGAGCCGCAGCCTGGTGCAAGTCCACGCTCTTGGTCAGGGCAACGGGTCGGGAGTTAGCGCCCATGCTTATGGTCTGGTGCTGACCAACGCCCACGTGGTGCGCGGCCCTAAGCTGATGGCGGTAACTATGGACGGCCGAAAGCTGCCCGCGCGATTAATGGCCTACGACACGGATATCGACCTGGCGGCGCTGGTTGTGGAGGCTGACGGCCTCGTGCCCATGGAGTTTGGTGAGTCGACGAAGCTGCAGCCGGGGCAGCTGGTGATGGCTCTGGGGTATCCCTGGGGAGGCCCGGGCGCGGTGACCACAGGTGCTGTCATCGGGTCCGGGCGTGAGTGGGTTAACCTGCCGAGAAGTCACCGCGACTGGGTGGGGGTGAGCCTGCCCCAGCGGCCGGGAAATTCGGGCGGGCCGCTGATTGATGTCGAGGGCCGGCTGGTAGGGCTGAACACGATGATTACAGGCCCAGACGTAGCCATGGCTGTGCCTATCCACGTGGTGAAGGCGTTCCTGAAGAAGAACGTGGCGATTAAGGAGCCGGTGATGGTGTAGGGGACGGTGGGGATCACCGATTCCAAATTTCCATCCCCCAGCTTTGCAAGAATAGCCAGCGCCGTTCCTCATCGGTTCGACCTTATCGCCCTTTGTACCTCTTCTCAGAAAGGAGAAGAGGGAAAGAGAAAAATAAAGCACCACAACCTCCTCCTTCGGCCAGGCTCAGGACGGCGTCTAACTCCCTCTTCTTCCCTCGGGGGGGGGGGGGGGGGGGGGGGGGGGGGGGGGGGTACTCGGGACAGGCACTTTGCAATAGGAGAAGAGGGAGAACCAGATGGGACAGCCCCAGAACCCGAAGGAATCGGATAGGCAGGGATTCTAGGACTAAATTGTTACTCGCGTCCGTTGTAGGCGTAGAAGGGCTTCGGCATCTCTTGAGTCGTGCCAGTACTGGCGAAGAAGCGCTGCAGGTAGGGTTCGATCTGCGGGCGGAGTTCGCGCCAGGCGACCTTTTGGGGCAGCGGCGGCTTCTTGAAGGTCTTGGCGAGTTCCTTATAGAGAGCTTTCTTGTCTATCTTCGTAAGCCTCTTGCCCTTCATCACCACCTCGCCATCAACGACGACCGTGTCCACATCCACGCCGCGGCCCCTATATAGAACGCCGTCTATGATGGACACGCTCGGATCCAGAAGCGGCGCTTCGATGTTGCCTAAGTCCATGAGTAGCATATCGGCGCGGCGGCCAGGTTCGAGGGCGCCGATGCTATCGGCGAAGCCGGTGGAGGCGGCGCCGTTTTCCCACACCATCTGAAACACTTCGTAGGAAGTGAGGGGACGTGCGTCGGTGCCGGGGACTCGGTGGAGCTTGTGGACCAGACGCATCTCCTGGAGCAGGTCCTTGTCGTCGTTGAGGCCTGCTTCGTCGGTGCCGATGGACACGCGGACGCCAGCGTGCCGCAGCCGGGCGAGGGGCGTCACGCCGGCCTGAAGACGCAGGTTAGAGCTGGGGTTGGTAGCAACGAAGACACCGTGGCGAGCCATGACATCGATATCTTTCTCCGTGGCCCAGACGCTGTGGACGCAGTCGACCTCGGGGCCGAGAAATCGCAGGTCTTGCAGGTGCCCAACAGGCGTCTTTTTCCAGGCCCACTGCCCGTAGAGCCTCTGCTGGTAGACCTCCACCACGTGGATATGTATGGAGGTGTCATGTTTGACCGCCAGGTCTTTGAGGGCGGTGAGGAGCGTGTCGGAGCATCGATGGACGTTGCCGGGGGCGACGTTGATATTGAGCCTGGAGCTTGCGCCGCTGTACTTCGAGAAAACATCTTCGTGGCGGGCGATTAGCTCCTCCACAGGCAGATAGCCGGGCTTGAGAAAGTCCCAAAATCGTCGGCGAAGGTCGGGAGGCAGCGACGCGCTGAACTGCTCCTCGCCGCCACGGGCGCCGGCGACGGTGGTGTTCTGGTCGACAACCTCGGGCGCGAAAGCGAGGCGCATGCCGGCGTCTAGGTAGGCTTTGATAACCTTGTCAGTGTGTTCAGGGATGATGGGTGGGAAACCGCGGCCGGGGTCGTAGATAACCTGGACAGTAGTGGTGCCGGTCTCAAGCATCTGGATGGCGCCATAGAGGTGCTCCAGGTATGGGTCTAGGTCCCAGGGTCCGGCCAGGGAAAAGCTCTCCATAGCCTTATCCGGCTGGCCGAGTTGGAAGAACGAGACGCCGGTGTGATAGTGGGAGTTGATGAGGCCGGGCATGACCACAAACCGCCTGGAGCCGATGTCTTCGACGTCAGGGTGTTTGGCTTTCAGCGTTCGGTAGTCGCCCACCTCTTTGATGCGCCCATCTTTCTGGTAGACAGCGCCGTCGTTGATGATGGTTGCGGAGGAGGGGCCGGTGATTTTGCAGATGACGTACTTGCCGTGGATAAGTGATGAAGGCATGGGCAACCTCAAGTCGAAGTGAGGGGAGTGTACCAAATCGTCGGCTTTGACACTTCCCCACAGCCGTTGTTAGACTCACGGCGTTAGGCGAAATAATTATATGGATGAAGTGTTCCCTAAGGAGGGGCTATGTCTACGGCCAAGGCTTACCGGCGAGAAGAGGAGCGGCATTTCGCGCGCACGTCCAAATCTAGGCGGCTGGCGGAAGAGGCGAAGAAGTACCTGCCGGGCGGCAACACCCGCGCCGCCGCCTGGCTGGACCCCTATCCAGTCTTCGCCGTCCGCGGACAGGGCGCGCATATCTATGACGCCGACGGCAACAAGTACCTCGACTTCCTGATTAACGCCACCAGCCTGATACTGGGCCACGCGCATCCGGCGGTGGTGTCGGCGCTGCAGGAGCAGGCGACGATGGGGACCGCCTTCGCCAATCCCACAGAGTCGCAGGTGCGGCTGGCGAAGATGCTGTGCGAGCGAGTGCCCTCCGTGGAGCGCGTGCGGTTCACCAACTCGGGCACTGAGGCGACCATCAACGCTATCCGCGCCGCCCGAGCCTACACGGGACGCCCCAAAATCGCGAAGTTCGAAGGCACCTACCACGGTGTGTACGACTATGTGTCCGTCAGCGTGAAGCCGCCGCTGGACAAGGCGGGGAGGAAGAACGCGCCCAAGGCCGTGGCCGGAGACCCCAGCGTGACTGCGTCGGTGGTGAAGGACGTGGTGATTCTGCCGTTCAATGACCTGGAATCGAGCGAGAAGATACTTCGCAAACATGCGCATGAGCTGTCGTGCGTCATCATGGAACCGATTGTGTCCATGCTGGGGTATGTGGTCGGCGATCTGGAGTTCCTGCAAGGCATCCGCCGCATAACTGAGGAACTGGAGATTGTGCTGATATATGACGAGGTGCAGAGTTTGAGACTTGGCCGGGGCGGCGCGCAGGAGATGTATGGGGTGAGGCCGGACCTTAGCACCTTTGGAAAGACTATTGGCGGCGGTTTGCCCGTGGGGGCTTTTGGCGGGAAGAAGGAGATTATGGCGCTGTTCGACCCATCGGAGGGGAACGCGGCGCTGCCCCACGCGGGGACGTTTAACGCCAACCCTATGACTATGGTGGCGGGGGCTACGGTGCTGGAGCACCTAACGCCTGGTATCTACAAGAGGTTGAACAGCCTGGGCGACAGGGCCAGGCAGAAGCTGCAGGCGACTTTCGACGAGATGGACGTGCCTGCCAAGTTAACCGGCGTAGGGTCGTTGTACGGCATCCACTTCACCGACAAGCCTGTGAAGGACTATCGCGACGCCGCCAGGGCGGACCAGGAACTAAGAAAGTGCCTGGTGCTAGGACTGCAGAACGAGGGCGTCATCCTTTACGAGCGGGCTACGGGCGCGATAGCCGTGCCCCATAGCGATGACGACGTCGACTTGCTAGTGGAGGCTACTCGAAAGGTTATCCAGAGGGCGAGGGGCTAGGACAAGCGCAAGCAGCAACCGTCCAGCGGTCATCGGGGCAGGTGGTAGGGGACGCTCACGACGATGATATGCCGCTGGAAGAGCAGGGCGCCTTTTATGAAGAGGGCGGTCTGGTTGTGCAGGAACTGCTGCCACCACCGCCTCGGCACAAACTCGGGTATGACTACCACGACACGCTGATGGGGACTCTCCTCGGCGACTTTATGTATGTATTGGACTAGCGGCGAAACGACGGCCCTGTATGGTGACGGCAGGAAGATAAGGTTCAGGCCCTGGCTTATCCTCGACCAGCGGTCCCTGACCGATTGCGCCGCCACCTCGTCCACCGTGACGTGCACCGCCCGGACATCGGCGGCGATGGACCTGGCGTAGTCAATGGCCGGCAGGACTGCGCGATGGACGGCGCCGATAGGAACGATGGCGATGATTCCGGTCATGCGCTCCAGGGAAGTCTCGCGCTCCAGGGAAAGGGCGTCGGCCACGGCGGTGTAGTGGTTGCGGATAGCGTAGAAGAGAAGGATGAGAAGAAAGATTACTAACACAATAATCCAGGCGCCCACCCAGGTGCCCGGAGCGAACTTGACCACGGTGATTTCGACAAGTACCACGCCTGTGACAATCGCGCCGATGCCGTTGATGATGAGTCCGCTCCGCCAGCCCTTCTCTCGATTCTTTAGCCAGTAAGAGACCATACCACTCTGAGTAAGCGTGAAACCTACGAACACGCCTATGGCGTAGAGAGGGATAAGGCTATGGGTATTGGCATTGGAGAGGATGATAAGAATCACGGAGAAGAAGGCGAGAGTAAGGATGCCGTTGAAGTACACCAGCCTGTCGCCCAGGTTGGCCAGGGGCCTGGGTAGGTAGCCGTCGCGGGCCATGATGGCGGAGAGACGGGGGAAGTCGGCAAAGGCGGTATTGGCGGCCAGGAGGAGTATCAGGGTAGTGCTGGTGAGAACAATGTAGTAGAAGATGTTGACTCCCAGGCTGGCCTTGGCGACCTGCGATACCAGGGTCTCGCTGTCCGAGTGCCCGATGTCGAAAAGGTAGGTGAGAAGGGAGATGCCCATGAAGAGGGCAGCCATGATAACGCCCAGCATCAGCAAGGTGACGCGGGCGTTATGGGAGACCGGCGCCTTAAAAATGGTGGTGGCGTTGGACACAGACTCGATACCCGTCAGGGCCACACAGCCGGCGGCGAAGGCCCGGAGCAAGAGAAGAATGCCGATGGCGCCGGAGGTCTGAGAGACCTGGTTTATGTCAACCGTGGCGGGCGTCCCATGGACCAGATACCTGAAGACGCCTATTCCAGTCATCACGATCAAGCAGATGATAAAGAGGTAAACGGGCAGGGCAAAGGCGAAAGCCGATTCCCTGACGCCTCGAAGGTTTAGCACCGTTAGGCCGAGTATAAGAGCAATGGAAACGGACACCTTATGGTCGGCGAACTCGGGAAAGGCGGAAGCCAGGGCCGCCACGCCGGCGGAGACGGACACGGCCACGGTCAGGACGTAGTCTATGAGAAGTCCCGCGCCTGCTATCAGGCCCCAGGGGACTCCCAGGTTCGTCTTGGCGACGGTGTAGGAGCCTCCGCCGCCTGTATACACGCGAACGACCTGCTGGTAGGAGAAGACGACGATGAAATAGAGCGCGACAATGGCCAGGCTGACAAAAAGCGCGTAGGTGAGGCCCCTGGCGCCTGTGTCTCCAAAGGCGATAAGGATTTCTTCCGAGGCGTAGGCGGAAGAGGACAGGGGGTTGGCGGAGAGGATGACAAAGGCTAAAGGCACCGCCAACCGCTGAATGGCGCTCTGAGAGGTGGCCAGGGGATACCCGAAGACCAGGTGTCGCAGGGCGTTGAGCATGAATTATCTGCGGTCCAATGACGCGGCGGAAGGCGTCATAGCTGTCTTACTTTTTTCGGACCAGCTTTTGCAAAGTACGCAACTCCTGGCGTTGACCGTCCTTGTGCTGGCTTAACAGGCTCTGGACTAGCTCAGGGCTTAGATTCGCCTTTGGGACTTCAGCCACGTACATGTCACCTCGCGAGTCTATGGCTATGCCGTGGGGGGTAAGGAACTGGCCGGCGCCTTCGCCTAAATGCGGGTCGCCCAGTCGGTGCAGCTCTTTACCCTTCCTATTAAAAATGGTAACACAGTGGCCTACGCCCGGGGCGTCCTGGATGTAGGGCGGTGCGGACATCTGGGCCACGTAGACTATGCCGTCGGCGTCCAGGGCCAGGCCGGCGGCGCGCCAGATGTTGCCCCAGACAGCCTGGAGCTTGCCCTTGGCGTCGAAGACCTGCATACGATGATTTTCCCGGTCGGCTATGTAGATGAACTCATCTTTGTCGATGACCACATTGTGGGGCACCACAAACTGGCCCTTCTCAGTGCCGGCCTCGCCCCAGGAGTAGAGCAGCTTGCCCTCGGGGCTGTAGCGATGGACGCGGGCGTTGCCATAGCCGTCGGCGACGAAGAGGTCGCCGGAGACGGGAGACACGGCCATATGGGCGGGCCGGTTGAAGGGCCGGCCGCTGAATCGCGGCGACTCTCCACCCAGGGTAAAGAGCAGCTTGCCTTCTGGAGAGAACTTGCGGATAACGTGGTCTCTAACGTCGGAGAGGTAGACGGAGTCGTCGGGTGATATGCTGATGCCGTGGCGGCCATGAATAATGTCCTGGCCGAAAGAGCGTAAGAAGTTGCCGTGGCGGTCGAAGACAATGACGGGGCGCTGGCCGTTGCAGTAAACGTAGACCTGGTCTTTGGAGTCCACCGCCACGCCGACGCAGTCGCCGAAGAGCCAGCCGGGCGGGAGCTTAGCCCAGCCCTCCAGGGGTTCAAAGCTCAGGGACTTTGCAGATTTCGCGGTAGCCATACACGCAGCCTCCTAGTTGTTGTGGAGCGGCGGCGCCGCATTAACAGACGGCGACGGCTGATATCCTACTCCGTTATAGGAGACCCTACAAATCCTGCCCTACAAGTTCTACCGCTTAGGCGAAGAAGCCGGCTATTCGATAAGGGTGAAATACTCCTGGGCGCCGAAGTCCATAATCGCCTGAAACTCTGGAAACCACTGTCGGAATTCGTCAGAGCCCGTCAGCCTGCGATGGGTCTGAATAAACTGGTCAAAGCTGTCGAATTCCCGTTCGAATATAAAGGTGCCCTGTCTGCCTGAAACGCCTTGAAGAATTTGCGCTTTGGGAGCGCCATATTTGGCCGACATCTCATTTATCTTCTTCAGCATCTCTACAGCCTTAACGCTGGCGCCGTACCTGGTGTGAAGGACAATGCGTTCTCTGTACACCAAACTTCTCCTTATCATCTTATAGACTTTTGGCAAGAGGGCCGACGGCGGGAGATTATACAAACATCTAGGACAGGAAACCTACTATGATACGACTCGGATATTGATTGGATTTACTTATTCGCCTAAAATCCAGCCAAATCTCGTGTTTGTCGCAGCTTTCACTTCCGCTGAAAGGTGGTCAGGCCATGTCTATGAACTTGCTTATACGGAATGTAAGGCTTATCGACGGCAGCGGCGCGCCGCCTATCCCTTCCGTCAATGTGGCGGTGGAGGATGGAGTTATCAGATGGATAGGAGAGGGACGGCTCAACCCTTCCAGGCATCCGCATTATGAGGACATTAACGCGGAAGACCTGACGCTGGTGCCCGGCTGGTTTGACTGCCATGAGCATTTCAGCGGGGACGGCGGTCAAAACGGCGTCATGCAGATGGACGTGGATAGGGACAGCCGGGAAGTGATCTTTTTTAGGGCCGCGGCGAACGCGCATCGGGCCTTGTTATCGGGACAGACCTCGGCGCGGGACGTGGGGTCGCCGTACGGGATAGGAATCACATTGGCGAGGGCCGTGGCGGCAGGGTCGCTGCCGGGGCCGAGGATAACCGCCTCAGGCCAGTGGATTCAGATGCCGACGACATGGCCTTATGGAATTGTTCGGACTGTGGAGAGCGCCGAGGAGATGCGGAAGGTGATAAGAGACCAGATAGCCCAGGGTGCGGGGCTTATCAAGGTGGGCGCCACGGGTGTCAGGGAGGATGGGACGGGCTACGGAACACTAGGCCCCAAGATAGCCAAACTGGTGGCGGACATGGCCCACAAGGCGGGGCTTAAGGCCGCCGCCCACTGCGTGGGCGGGTTCGAGGGGACGTACCAGGCGGTGGCGGCTGGCATCGACTCGATTGAACACTGCTCACACGTGGACGAAAAGACAGCCAAGCTCATGGAGAAGAACGGCACCTTTGGTGTGCCGACGATGTCGACTTTCGACTACCGGCTGAGCCATGCCAAGGTGTGGGGTCTGCTAAAAGACGAGATAGCCGCGTCGGAAGCGAGAAGGGACGCCTCAGTCAAGAGCTTTAAGAATATGCTGAAACACGGCGTGAAGGTCGCCTGCGGCACCGACGCGGGGGGGTCGCCGGTGCGACACGGCACCGCCGTCCACGAGATGGAGGTGATGGTGCGGTACGGGATGACGCCCATGCAGGCCCTGGAGTCGGCGACGCGGCTGGCGGCGGAGCTGGTGGGGACGTTGGACCATGTGGGGACAGTGGAGCCAGGCAAGCTGGCGGACATGGTGCTGGTGGACGGAGACCCGCTATCCGATATCGGCAGCCTGCGGAACGTCTGGGCGGCGTTCCAGGGGGGGCGGCGGATAAGGTGACGGACAACCCCCTAGCCGCAAATGTGACAAGACTTCTCGTTACGCCTTCCGCATAAAACAAGCCTTGCGCAGCGTGAAGCCACTATAGCGTGGAGCGGGCTAGAGTAAATCACCCGTATATTATCATGCCATTGACAAGATGGTGTTCTGGCCCATAAGATGCCGCTCATTGGGACAGATTCGCCCACTTTGCGTCCGGTCAAGCCGCGCTTGGTAAAATTGGCCCTGGAGGCGATATCATGAGATTCCCCCGCTGGTCGTCACGTTTGAGTCTCTTTAGCGTTCTTGCCCTGTTTAGCCTTTTCACGCTGCTGATAGTGGGCTGCGGAGATGATGAAACCCCCACCGCGACCACTAGGCCCGGGGTCACGGCTAGCCCCACCGCTACGGCCACAGCTACGTCAAGGCCCAGCCCTACCAACACTCCCACCAGCGCTCCTAAGGTGGCTGTAGAGTCAAGGTTGAAGGTGGCCATACCAACTCCGAGCTTCCAGGTCACTATGGTGCACCTGATGAACCAAATTTCGGCTCGCATTATGCCTCAGTACGACTACCTGGTAGGCCACCACCACCAGACCAATGAAGAGATGCCTCAATTGGCCAGGGGATGGACAATGGGCCCTGACGGCAAAGCTTTTAACTTCAAGCTGCGTTCGGGCATTCCGTACTATCGTGACGGCAAGCCTATACCTGGGATGACCATGACGGCTAAAGACGTTATCCTGGCCTTTGGGCTGGCTGCGGGAAAGGACAGTCAAAAAACTGTTCAAGTTAGGCCGGAATTCGGCGGAAAAGTTGATGCCGATATTGTTGATGATCAAGAACTAAATCTTCGCCTGGCCTTCCCAAGCCCGGACCTATTGTTCCTGATCTCAGATGAATATGCAGTTGGGGTAGTCAGCAAAGACCACTGGGACAAGACGGGTGGTGAAGAAGGCTATCAGAAGGACCCCATAGGCAACGGTCCCTGGAGCATGGTGGAACTCAAGACTAACGAATACGTGCTCCACAAGAGGAATGAAAATCACTACCGCAAGACGCCTGATTTTGCGGAGGCCCAATTCCTCTTTGTTAAAGAGGCGGCTACCCGTCTGGGCATGATTATTAACAAAGAGGCCCATATAGTTTCTGTTCCTAGGGGCATACAGCAGCAGGCCAAGGATGCCGGCATGGTGGTCTATAAGAGTACCCTGCCAGCAGTCCACGTGCAGCTAAGGTTTTCCTGGTTCAAGCCTGAAAACTACATAGATCCGGCTACGGGCAAGCGTCCTACCGGAGCAAAGGACCAGGGCACTACGGTTAGAGGCTATGATCCGAACGACCCGCTTCGCAAGCTGGAAGTCCGCAAGGCTATTAACCTGGCCATTGACCGTGACAAGATTAACAAGACCTTCTACAAGGGTGAAGGCTTCCCTGAAGTCGACTACTTCCCGCCCTGGCGTAACGACTTCAAGGACGAGTGGGCCCCTATCCCCGGCCCTGAAGGGAAGACCGGCAAGGCCGGCGGATGGCCGTATCCGTACGATCCCGCCACGGCCAAGCAGCTCATCTCCGCCCTTTATCCTCAGCGTATGAAGACAACTATCGTGGTCGGCAACAACCAGGACGTGAACCAGGAGCAACCTGATGTGGCCGAGGCAATTGCTGGAATGCTTAAGGAAGTGGGTATAGATGTGACCCTTGATGCGAAGCCTGTGGCCGACGTGCTCGAAATGTGGTCACAACGCGACCGAGCTAACACTTCATACCTAATCTCCCCGTCTTTGGACCCTGCTTGTGTAGTGCCCACCTTCATATGGTGGAAAGGAGCGCGGGGAGTCCAGGACTTTGACGAGATAGTCAAGCTAAAGGAAGACTGCGACAAGACGATGGACCCAGAAGCCAGGCGCAAACTGGCCCAGGGCTTTGGCGACTGGTGGGTGAAGAACTACATCAGCGCGCCTATCGTCTGGCTCTTCGCGGACGCTACTGTTAACCCGGCTGTGGTGCAGGAGTACAAGGTCAACATGCTGCACATGGGGCCAGTCCGCTACCATGAGTACACCAAGCCTGTGCTAAAGTAATCCTGGAGTCGGATTAGGAGACGTTTAGCCGCCCCGGTTGTCCGGGGCGGCTTCTTTTTGCGCATTGGCCGCGGCACAGTCGAAATCGATATAATTCAGCCACTGTCATCAGGAGACTTCATATGTCCAGAAGCGCATTTCTGCCGGCCGGCGTAGAGGTCAGTTATCATGTAAAGATTCCTATGAGAGACGGAGTGAAGCTCTCCTCGGATATCTATTTCCCCCGGGGAGAGAGAATACCCAGGCCCGTGGTGCTGCTCCGCACGCCGTACGACAATATGACCGAAAACTTGATTGACGAAGGCGTCTTTTACGCTCAGCACGGCTATGTCTATGTGGTGCAGGACGCGCGAGGGCGCAACGATTCGGACGGGGTTTTCTACCCCTGGGCGAATGAGGCCAACGATGGCTATGACACAATTGAGTGGATAGGGAGGCAGCCGTGGTGCGACGGCAACGTGGGGATGGTGGGCAGCTCCTACGCCGGCAATGTGCAGTGGCAAGCGGCGGTGATGGGGAGCAAGTATCTCAAAACTATCATACCTAGGGTCATAGGCCACAACCTGTACGAGGCGCCCCACTACCAGGGCGGCGCTTTTCAGTTGGGATGGAGCGCCACCTGGGTGTACAGAATCGACGGGCGGACCGCGCAAAAGATAGACAAGTTCAACTGGAACCATATCTTCAGCTCGCTGCCGCTAAAAGATGTGGACAAGGCGGGCGGCAAGAACATCAAGTATTTTCAAGACTGGCTGGACCACCCGGACTATGATGACTATTGGAAGTCGCACGCCCTGGAAGAACGCTACGGGGACGTGAAGATACCTGTCTTTAACATCGGCGGTTGGTACGACTTTTTCAGCATCGGCATTTTCGAGAACTTTTCGAGGATGAGGAAGATGGGCGGGTCGGAGTTGGCGCGTCGAAATCAGAAGATTCTGGTGGGGCCGTGGGTGCATCGAGCGAATACATGGACTCATGCGGGCGAGGTCGACTTCGGCTACGACTCGCTGCTGGACTTGCGATACATCGAGCTTGGATGGATGGACCGGTGGCTGAAGGGGGCGAAGAACGGCTTAGACCAGGAAGCGCCGGTGAAGCTGTTTGTGATGGGGATAAACCAGTGGCGCGACGAGCGGGAATGGCCGCTGGCGAGGGCAAACTACGTTCCCTTTTATCTGCACAGTCGTGGAAACGCCCGAACCCTTAGAGGAGATGGCGTCCTATCCAAGGAGAAGCCTTCACAAGAGTCGCCAGACGGCTATGAGTACGACCCTACGTTGCCGACGCCGACTCGTGGCGGCAGCACCTGCTGCAACCCGGAGGTGCTGCCCTACGGGGCTTATGACCAACGGGTCGTGGAACAGCGGAGTGACGTTCTGGTGTACACGTCGGAAGCGCTGCTGGAGGATATGGAGGTGACCGGGCCGGTGTGGGCGACGGTTTACGCCAGCTCGTCGACGGTGGACACAGATTTCACGGCGAAGCTGGTGGACGTGCACCCGGATGGGTATGCCCTGAACCTGTGCGACGGCATCCTTCGGGCGCGCTATCGCGAGTCGAGGGAGAGGCAGAAGCTGATGGAGCCCGGGAAGGTCTACGAGTTCAAAATTAATCTAGGGCCCACCAGCAACGTTTTCTTAAAGGGGCACCGGATAAGGTTTGAGATAGCTAGCTGTAATTTTCCTCGCTTTGACCGCAACCTCAACACCGGGGCCGACCCCTTTGCGACCGACGCGGAGATAAAGGTGGCGCAGCAGCGAGTCTTCCATGAAAGCGCCTACCCATCACATGTTCTGCTGCCGGTTATTCCATCGCGCTAAGGGCGGCCTAGAGGTAGACCACCGAGGTTGCCGCCGGTTGCGTGCCGATAAGGAAGGCGCGGTGGCCTTTGCCCTGCAGGTCATCTTCGATAATCACATCGCCCGGGCTGAACTCGCGGGTTGTGCCGTCCTCCATTTCGACTCGAAGGCGGCCTTTGAGGAGGAATTGGACCTGGCGGCGGCCTGCGGGATGCCATTTGGAATTCACGTTTAGGTTTGTCTTTCTGAGGACTAGCTCAGTGGCAGGCAGACGCAGCTCTTGTGAGGATACGTCCTCCATGCGGCAGACACCGTCAGCTCCGGTATACATTCGGACAATTTGCATGGCGGTTCTCCTGATGAAATAGAAAGTCCGCTCCTCCACCTGTGCGGGTGAGCGGACTTTCCGGCTGGGAGTCCTGATTTACTTCTTGCCCTGTGAGTGACCGGCGACGAGCCGTTTACCGTAAATCTTTACGGAGTTATCCCAAAGAATCTTTTTCTTGCTCTCTTTGGTCAACGGCTGCTCCATCATGTTCTTGAGAGGCTCGCTGGTGGCGGGGGCGTCAGGGTGCGGGTAGTCCGTGTTGAAGACGATGTTGTCGTCGCCGAGATAGTCGACGACGTATTTGATGGAAGGCTCGTCCGCATCGGCGGCCACGGCGCACTGGCGCAGGAAGTACTCCTGGGGCGTGGCCTTGAGCGGATGCTCGTCAAAAAACACCGACTGTCTGCCTTCACAATATTTCTCAAGTCGGTTTAGCCAGAAGGGCACCCAGCCGGAGTTGGCTTCCAAGACCAGGAGCCTGAGCTTAGGATAGCGGTCCAGGATACCTGAATACATGAAGTGGCCAAGATTTATCATGTTCTCGAAGGGGAAGCCGATAGCCTGGCCCAGGGCGATGAAAGGGCCAGCGTGGGGATTGTATCGGGTGTTGGTGAGGGGGTCGCCGCTGGAGCTGCTGCTGCCATGGACGGATATGGGCACGTCCAGGTCCTGAATGGTCTGCCACACGGCGTTGTAGTCGGGGTGATGCCACATCTTGTCGGGGATGGCCTTGGGGAGGAAGATGGACACAGCACCGAGCTCTGTGATGGCGCGGCGGGCCTCGGACTGAAGCTCGTTGACATCATGGCCTGGCACGGGCGCAGTGAACTTCACGCGATTGTTGGACTCGCTGCAGAAGTCATGGGCCCAGTTGTTATAGGCTTTCACCATGGCGCCCTGGACATCAGCGGGGATGAAGGCGGGAAGGGAAACGGCCTTGGTGGGCAGACATACCTGAATATCCCAGCCCTCGTTGTCCATATCCTTGAGGCGGCTCTTGAGGCTCCAGTTGTCTCTAAAAGCATGGCCGAACTTGGCATCCATTTGACCCCAGAGGGTCTTGGCGCGGGAGACGCCGGCAGGCTCGCCCTCAAACTTGACCATAGAGTTCCCCTGCATTTCAGCAACCTTGGGCACCCGATTACGAAAGGCGGGTTCCGTGTACTTCTCCCACAGGTCTGCGGTCTCGTAGAAATGCCCGTCCGCATCAATAACCTTAAAGCCGTTACGCATTTAACGTCCTCCTATTTTGTCAAGGCCAACCGAGCTTTGGCCCCATTCTAGGACTGCGATATATTTGTGTCAACGGAGGGTGGGCGTTCTCAAATCAGAAACAACATGCTAATATGCGTCGCGTTTTGACAAATTCGGAGGCCGCGATATGCCTAAGAACCCATTGAAGCTAGACGATGGCGAACAGCTTGCTTATTTTGAATCTGGCGGGAGCTGGTGTTACATGCGCACACCTGCAGCTTATAAAGCGACTCGGGGTAAAGCTGTCCCGCTAATTATTCGATGCCGCGGTTATGGGGGATTTGTGCGGATGGGGTATACCGAGTGGATGGATAGGCCGGGCAGCAAGATGATCATCGATGCCCTTGTGGAAAAAGGGTTTGCTGTGGCTGGCTCCGACCTGTCCGGCGATCACTGGGGGAGGCCGGCGGGTGTGGCGGCCAACGTGTCGCTGTACAACTTCCTTATGGACAATACTAACGTCGATGCGGCAAGGGTAGGTATGTTTACGGGTGCGGGTATGGGCGGAACGGCTTTGTGGAATTCGGTCATCGGGCCGTTGCACGGCAAAGTGAAAGGCGTGGTGATGCTTCAGGCGGTGGTGTCGCTGGCGGGGATGTTTCCGGCATGGCGTCGAAACGTAATGGAGGCTTACGGTCTGGCGCTGAACACGGACGACGCCGTCGCCATCGCCAGCCTAGCGCAGAACGACCCGCTATTGCAGACTCAGAACCTGCTTTCGGTCAAGGGCGCCGCCTTCACGAAAGGATTGCCGGAGGTGTACTGGCTGCACGGTGAGAAGGACAAGCCGGTAAATTATGAGGCCAACGCGGCAGCGCTGACGCGGCTGTTAAAGAAGCATGGGGTAGCATGCACGCTCAAGGGCTACAAAGATAAGGGGCACGACCTTCACCTGATGCCTGAGGAGATGACGAAGCTGATTACAGCGTTCTTCGTTAAGATACTGGATTAGCCAACGCCTCGCTAAAGAAAAGAGGGAGACGTGACATAGCGCGTCTCCCTCTTTTCTTTGACCTAGCGGTTCTAGTTGGTCCGCATGTTGTAGAGGCGAATGCAGTTGTCTCGAGTTATCTTGCGCTTCACGCGGTCGGGGATGCCGGCGAAGTTATCGTCAACAATCTTCCTGGAGTTGGGGAAGGTGGACTGGGCGTGGGGATAGTCGCTGGCCCAGGCGTAGTTGTCTTCGCCGAAGTAGTCGTAGAGGCGGACACCGACGGGATCGTCCATGTAGGTGACGAAGAATTGACGCTTGGCATACTCGGTGGGGTACATTTTCAGGGTGGTGGGGTTGGAGTACTTGGCCTTGTCGTGGAAGTGGTCGGCGCGATAGAGGAAGTGAGGCACCCAGCCAATGTCATTTTCTGCGGAAACAATCTTCAGGTTGGGATGCCGCTCGAAGGCGCCGGAGAACATGATCTCGGTGAGGGAACGCTGGACTTCGTGGATAATGCTGATGGCGCGGAGGTAGTGGTTCTGCTTGAACTTGCCGACGTTGCGGCTCTCCTCGCCGTGGCCGGTGAGGATGTGGAGGCTGATGGGCATGTCCAGTTCGGCGGCGGCGGCCCACAGGGGTTCGTACTTGGGGTCGGCGTAGCTGACGCCGTCGGGCGGGGAAGCCATGATGAGGGCGCCGCGAAGGCCCAGGTCGGCGCAGCGTCGCAGCTCTGTGACGCCAGCCTCGACATCCAGCAGGGAGATAAGGCCCAGGCCAATGAACCGCTTTTTGTCGAAGCTGCAGTACTCGGCAATCCAGGTGTTGAAGGCGCGGAAGAGGGCCTGCTGGTAGGGGGCGTCGGTGAGGCGGAAGAGTCGGAAGCCCAGGGTGGTGTAGATAATCTCGGCCTCGACGCCATCAACCTCAATCTCCTTCTGGCGCTCGGAGGGTATGTATGCGCCCAGGGGGCACTGGTCTTTGACCGAGGCCTCTTCCAGCATCTTCTTTAGCTCTTCCGGCGACGCGCCGGCGGAAAAGCCGCCGCCGACTTTCTCCGGCTCCTGGCCGGGGACGACGAAGAAATCGCCCTTCTTGTCGCCAGGGTTGGTGACAATTCGTGGGGCTCGGTCTCGGAAGGAGGGGTCGATATAATCAACCCACATATTGCGAGGCTCGAAGACGTGGGAATCCGCCGAAATCAACTTGAAGTTGGGCATAACGCCTCCTAAGTCCAGCTCTTCTGGCCCAATATTAGATTGAGGTGCGGGGGATGTCAACGAACCTAGTCTTTGCTTGCCGCCAGGGTCTCCAAATCCTCCTTTAGGTTTTTCAAATCATACTGCACGGCTATTTTGTCTCGTCTGACGTATTCCATCATCTCCCAAATAGAAACGCCGGATTCCTGGGCGGCACGTGCCATGGATATTTTGCCTTTGCCATAGAGAGAGGCATAATGGCTAAGTTTCCAGTCGCCGACAGCCCGCGCAAGAAGTTTTCTTACTGTGGTGGAACGATCTGTCTGCTCCACACTTTCTATAGTTTCTAAGTCACGTAACAATTCCTCAGGAAGCCTTGAGGCTACCATGCGCTCTTTTCTCATTTACTTCACTCCTTGGCTCGGCGGAGTACCTCAGTTATAACACTTGGAGATATCCACAAAATTCCGCTTAAATCCAGAATACTGACTTCCAGTTCTCCTAGAGTCATCTTGTTGCTGAACCGCCCTTGGAGCAAAATCCCCGCAGTTCCAATTACTTTGGCCCCATACGCTTTCGCGGTGGCTCTGGCTTCTAAGTCGTCTGCTGCAAGCCATATCCTTCGACTCACCGCCACGCCAATAGATTCTGCCTCACCCATGTGAAGCCTGGTGTTCCTGGCAAATTTTTCTGCCAGTTGCATCTCGCGCTTTGTAAGCTCAGTTTCATGTAGCCAACCGGCTGATAAAGCTGCCTCTAGTACTGAGATTTCTTTTGCTCTAATTTTCTTCCCCTGGTCTATGACCTCGAATTTAACCGCGGGACTGATAAGGGTCTCTCCGTAGAGTTTTTGGAGGATCTCCAGCCGCCTAATCTTTGATAGTGCTATAAGTACCGTAGCATCAACAACTATCAGAATAGACTCCTACATCTGCTCAGTATATGTTAACAAATGTTACTGGTGTTTTCTACACTACCAGCAATTCCTCCAGGTTCTTCCAGAGGATTCGTTCTTTCTCCGCCTTCGTAAGGCTCTTCATGTCCATCACCCACTGGACGGGGGACTCCAGGCCCATGTCAGCAGGCCAGTCGCTGCCGAGGACTACATGGTCGGCGCCGACGGTGTCGATGAGGAGGCGGAGGCCGGCCTCGCTGTGGGTGAGGCAGTCGTAGTACATGCGTCGGAGGTAGGAACTGGGCTTGTCCAAGATGTTAACCCTGGCTTCCGGACGGGCGGCCCAGGCGCGGTCCATTCGTCCGATGCCGAAGCAGGCGGGGCCGCCGCCGTGGGCGATGCAGACTCGCAGGTTGGGGCACTTTCCCAGCACGCCGCCGAAGATTAAGGCGGCGACGGCCAGGATGTCCTCGGCGGTGTTGCCGATGGTGTTGCCGAGGTAGTATTTGCGGGTGCGCTCTTGCAGAAGGAGCGAGTTAGCGGGGTGGAAGAAGAGCAGTGCGCCCAGTGACTCGGCGGCTTTGAAGAGGGGAAGGTATTTGGGGTCGTCCCAGGTGCTGCCGTTGACGTTGGTCTCGACCTCAGCGCCCTTCAGCCCGATTTTCATGCAGCGTTCCAGTTCTTTTATCGACAGCTTTACGTCCTGAAGGGGCAGCGTGCCGACGCCGGCGAGACGCTTGGGGTTGTCCTTAGCCATGCCGGCGATCTCGTCATTTACCTCTTTGCACATCGATAGGCAGTCGGCAGCTTTGATGTGGTAGTTGTAAAGGGCAGGGGCTATAGACACCATCTGCACATCGACGTCTAGTTTGTCCATGTCCTTGATGCGCTGCTGGGGGGTGAACCTAGCTTTGGGGCCTTGAGGGCCGGTGCGCTGTAACTCGTTGACGAGGTAGTGGTTCCCTTCTTTGTCCTTTTCCAGCCGCATACCGTACCATTCTTTGCCCTGGTCGATGACTTTAAACATGGCTTTGGGGCTCATGTGGGCGTGGATGTCGATGGCTCGCATTATGGCACCTCTTCCTTATCTAATCCTGGGGCACAAGAAAAACCGGCCCTGTTCTCAACCGGGATACCATCCCCTGACCCCTTCCTGCTGGAAGGGGAAGAGAAATTAAGATCACCTCATCACCCTCCTTCGGCCAGGCTCAGGACGGCGTCTAACTCCCTCTTCTCCTTTGCAGTAGGAGAAGAGGGAGAACCAGACCTCAGTGGCCCCCATCCACGATTGCGGAAGGGCGAGTGTCTAGAGGCGTACTGATGAGTTTCCATTGGAGGAATGGGGAACATATTGATATGCATATTCACTAAAGGGTTAGATACTCAGAAGTTTCTCCAGGTTTTTGTACAAAATCTTTTCCTTCTCTTCCCGAGTCAGGCTGTCCATGCTAAGAATCCAAGTGGTGGGCCAGTCGATGCCCATGTCGGCGGGGTAGTCGCTGCCGAGGACGACGCGGTCGGCACCGACGGTATCGATGAGGAGGCGGAGGGACGCCTCACTGTGGGTGAGGCAGTCGTAGTAGAACTTGCGGAGGTAGGAGCTGGGGGTTTTCTTGGTGGTGCCTCGCGTCTCCTGGCGCACTCGCCAGCCCGCGTCCATACGCCCGACACCGTAGCAGACATAGCCACCGCCGTGGGCCAGGCAGACCTTGAGTTTGGGGTGCTGGTCCATGACGCCGCCGAAGACCAGGCAGGCGTAGGTGATGGAGCGCTCCACCAGGTTGCCGATGCTGTTGGGCAGATGGTACTTCCGAGTGCGCCCGTCCACGACAGTGGGGCCGCCCTGATGGATAAAGATAAGCGCGCCCATCTCTTCAGCGGCTTTCCAGAAGGGTCGGAAGTGGGGCTCCTCTAAAGTCTTGCCGCGGATGTGGTCAGAAATCATAGCGCCCTTCAAGCCTAGCTTTGTCACGGAACGCTCAAGCTCGGTGATAGCTAGCTTGACGTCCTGCATTGGGATGATGGCCAGGCCGGCGTAGCGCTGGGGGTAGGCTTTGCAGGCTTTGGCGACCTCATCGTTGCAGGCTTTGTGCAGGCCGACTATCTCCTTGGCATCGGGTTCCGGGTAGTACCAGGCTGGGATGGTGGAGAGGACTTGCACATCCACACCCTTGGAGGACATATCAGAGATGCGCTCCTCAAGGGTGTGGCGGTCCATGGGCCAGAGGCGGTTGCGGTAGGGGCCGCGGACGGGCCATTCGACGTTGTCCTTGTCGCGCTCCAGGCCGATGCCGTGCCACTTCTTGCCCTGGTCGACGGTGTTCCAGTAGGCGGGAGGCACGAAATGGGCATGGATGTCTATGCTGCGCATGGCGAACCCCCTGGGGTGGATTTATCGGGAGGTGTAAAACGCTGCAAGGATATACCGCGATACTGACAAAAGCAAAAGCGCAACGTCTAAAAAAGTGGATGGGCAGGAAGCTAGAGGTGTGAAGCAAGTTGAAAGGGTATCGTATACTCTTGGTCTGGCAGACTTTACTGTAACGAGAAACGTGACACTTAGGACACTACTGCCGCTAGCGGCGCTTATCGTGGGCTTAGCATGCTCTTTCGAAGGCACGCCACAAGCACAGACACCGGACACTTCTCTAATCAAAGCTACATGCGCTCCCACGTCGCGCTCCTCTTGCGACTTGATGGTGTTCGCAGCGTCTTCGCTTACCGAGGCATTTACTGAGATTAAAGACGCCTTCGAAAAGGTCCACCTCGGATATGCCGTAACCTACAATTTCGCGGGAACGCCGACGCTGCGCACGCAAATCGAGCAAGGAGCCAGGGCGGACGTTTTCGCCTCGGCAAACGAGCAACAGATGGAGGCGGCTATTCGGTTCGGCGTCATCGAGGGCGAGCCGGTGCTGTTCGCGTCTAACCGGCTGGTGGTGGTGACGCCGAAGGGGAGCGATGTGGTTGCCAGCCTTCAAGACCTGGCTAGGCCGGGGGTAAAGCTGGTGCTGGCGCTGAGAGATGTGCCGGTGGGCGGGTACGCGCGAGAGGCCATCGCAGAGATGGGGGCGTCGGGGCGGTTTGGGGAAGGGTTCGAAGGGAGGGCGCTGGGGAACCTGGTGTCGGAGGAGGTGAATGTGCGGCAGGCGTTGTCGAAAGTGGCACTGGGCGAAGCGGACGCCAGCATTGTATATGCCACCGACGTCACGCCGGAGATTCGGTCAAGGGTGGACGCGATAGATATACCAGACTCCTATAACGTCATTGCCCTTTACCCTATGGCGGCAGTGAAGGGAGCGGCCCATAAGACTGCCGCTGAGCTTTTCATCGACTTTGTTCTCTCGGCGGAGGGCCAGAGTATTCTGTCCAAGCATGGGTTTGGCGGGGCGCTATCATGACGAACGGCGTCGCGGGCAGGCTGCGGGTTATGAACCCCTTGCTGGTCTTGGGCGGACTGGTGATGGCGCTGTACCTGGCGTTTATCGGACTACCGATCGTGTCGCTGATTGTGGAGGCTGTGGGCGAGGAGAACTTTCTGGATAGTTTCACCAGCACTATCGCTTACCAGTCTTTGAGGCTCTCGCTAATTACCACGGCTATAAGCCTGGCGATAATCGTGGTCTTGGGCACGCCCTTTGCTTACCTTCTGGCCCGCAGCCGGCACTGGACGCTGCGAGTGGTAGACAGCCTGGTGGAACTGCCAATAGTGCTGCCGCCAGTGGTAGCAGGGCTAGCTATGCTCATGGCCTTTGGTCGTCGAGGGTTGCTGGGGCCGGGGCTGGAGGACATAGGCGTGACTATTTCTTTCAGCACGGTGGCGGTGCTTTTCGCCCAGATATTCGTGTCAGCGCCTTTTTACATACGAGCGGCCAAGATAGGGTTTGAGGGGGTAGAGAGGGACTACGAGGACGTGTCGCAGACGCTGGGGGTATCGCCGTGGCGGACCTTCTGGCGGTTGACGCTGCCGATGGCGTGGCCGGTGCTGGCGGGGGGCGCGGTGCTGGCCTGGGCGCGGGCGTTGTCCGAATTCGGGGCTACTATTATGTTTGCCGGCAACTTCATCGGCGAGACCCAGACCATGCCGCTGGCTATCCTGAGCGCCATGGAGAGCAACATCCCAGCGGCGCTGGCCCTGGCGGTGATGCTGACGGTTATCTCGGCGGTGTTCCTACTGGGACTGCGGCTGGTCTATCGCGCGCCGATGTGGGGGCGGCGATGATTCGAGGGTGGATACGGCATAACGCTGGCGGCTTCAGCCTGGAAAGCCGGTTGGAGGCGGCTGCGGGGTCCATACTAGTGCTGTTCGGAGCGTCCGGGTCGGGAAAGAGCTTGACGCTTAAGGCCATCGCCGGGCTGATAAGGCCTCGTGAGGGGCGAATCGAGATTGGGGAGAGAGTTGTGCTTGACCATGAGCGGGGCGTTTGGCTGCCAGCACACCTCCGGAGGGTTGGATACGTGCCGCAGGACTACCAATTATTTCCTCACCTGGATGTGGCAGGAAACATTGCGTACGGGCTGAACGGGAAGAAGGCAGCGGAGGGGAAGGAACGAGTGGGAGAACTTGTGCAGCAGTTCGAGATGCAGGGAATGGAGAGGAGGCGGGTGTGGGAGCTGTCCGGGGGGCAGAGGCAGCGGGTGGCAGTGGCGCGAGCGCTGGCGTCGACACCGGCGGCGTTGCTATTGGACGAGCCTTTCGCAGCGCTGGACACCGAGCTGCGACGGAGCCTGCGTACGGAGCTCAGGGATGTCCTCAGAGCGGCCGGCGTGCCGGTGGTCCTGGTCACACATGATAAAGAGGAGGCGCTGGCGATGGGGGACGCTGTAGTAGTGATGGACAATGGGAGGGTATCAGCACAAGGCGAACCGGTAGAGGTATTGGGGCATCCGACTCAGAGCAGGGTGGCGCGGCTGACAGGCGTGGAGAACCTCATCGAGATGACGGTGGAGGAAACCCACTCCATGGAGGGGACCATGACCTGCGCCAGGGGTGTGTTCAGGCTGGAAGCGCCGCTGTCGGATGCGAGGTGGGGACAGAAGGTTACCCTGGGCATCAGGGCGTCGGACATTATACTAGCGTCGGAGGAGCCGAAGGGCCTGTCGGCGAGAAACCGGCTGCCTGGGAGGGTGGTATCGGTGGAGGCGCATGGGGCTGGGTACGAGGTGACGCTGGACTGCGGCGCGCCGCTGCGATGCCATGTGACCCAGGGGGCCATAAGGGAGCTGGGTATAAAGCCCGGGGCGCAGTTATGGGCGGTCATAAAGGCATCATCTATATTCCTGGTAGGGTAGGTAGAGCGGGTATGAGGCGTGTGGACGATAATCACACGTCAGCGTATTATGGCTGACGGCCATGAAATTGGATTCCACAATCCCATTATCGCAATCTGAAGGAGGACGCGGTGGCGTCCTCTAGTCCTTCAAGCACACCTCAGCCGACGCCAAAGCCTGGTCCTATTGCACGACTGCTGGTCTCATTCCACATAGCGGACTATCGCCGCCTGTGGACTTACAACGTGCTGGCTTCCATAGGCATGAGCATGGAGATGCTGGCGCAGGGGTGGCTGGTGCTGGAGATCACAGATTCGGCCTTCTGGGTGGGAGCGGTTACGGGGATACGCGGCATTGGACAGATTGGCTTTGGACCGCTGGGCGGGGTGGTGGCGGACCGGTTCGACCGGCGGCGGGTGCTGCAAGGGGTACAGACAACTCGCGCTCTGATGCTCTTCGCCATAGGCCTACTGGTGGCCCTGGACAGCATTGAGCTGTGGCACTTGCTGGCGGTGGCGGTAATCGAGGGGCTGCTTCACGCGACGGTGCTGCCGTCCAACGGGACGCTGCTGTTCGACATTGTCGGGCGGCAGAGGCTGCTCAATGCTGTCGCCAGCCAGTACATGGCCTTCAATATCGCCAAGCTGGTGGGGTCGGTGGTTGTGGGAGTACTCATCGACACCATAGGCCTCCACGTCGCGTATTTTGTCATCGCGGGGGCATACGGCTGCAGCCCTATATCGCTGTCGTTCATCAAGACCAAGGCTTCAGGCGTCCGCTCGCGACAGTCCATGCTCGCCAATTTGCAAGCGGGCCTGCAATATGTGGGCGGACACAAGACTATCCGACGGATTCTGGGATTCTCGGTCCTTATCGAGGGTTTCGGGTTTGCGCATCAGACCATGCTGCCGGTGGTAGCGCGGGATGTCCTGGATGTAGGTGGTGTGGGGCTGGGATTCCTGTCGGCGGCAGGGGGTGTGGGGGCGCTGGTAGGGGCGGTGTTCATGGGGAGCCTGGGGGACTTCCGGGCCAAAGGGCTGATTTTGCTGGTCTTCAGCGCCGTGGTGGGCGTAAGCCTCATCCTCTTTGGGCTGTCGCCGTGGTACGCGACGTCGCTAATCCTGGCGGGGCTGATACAGACCAGCCTGGTGGCCTACGATTCGACATTGAACGTCACTCTCCAGCTTATGTCCGACGATGCCATGCGTGGGCGGGTGCTGGGGCTGGTGGGGTTCATATACGGGTTCACGCCGGTGGGCGGGTTTATATATGGCGCACTGGCGAGCTGGTATGGCGCCCCCCTGGCCCTGGCTACGGGCGGCGGGCTTATTCTGGCGGGGTGGATCAGCGTGCTTGTCCCGACGACGGCGCTGCGCGAACCCACGGAACCTTCGGCGCCTGCGGAGGCGAAGAGTCCTGGATAGGCTTAGGAAGGTGAGTGGTAATAAGCAGCCCACATACCCGAACTGCCACCTCTCTAACTCCCTTCTTCAAGATGGGTTGTGATAATTCTTCTGGATTGAGAGAGACGAACCGTTGGGTTTGTTGGTGGTGATATAGGTATTGTGCTTCCAGGGTTTCCCCCTCATCCTGCACCTTCTCCTCCCTCGGGGGTACTCGGGACAGGCACAAGGGGAGAAGGAAGTTCCTGGGTGGCCGTCCGTACTGTTATCTGACACACAAACCTCAATTATCGCCAGGCGTTAGGAGTCGCCGGCGGCCATGTGGGAGGCGGCGGGTTGGGCGGCTACGCTGGCTTGGTGTGCCGCTTGCTTCTCCCATTCGGGGATAAGCATGTGGTCGGTGCGTTCCAGGAGAAGGATGCTAATAGCCCCGCCGACGCTGGCGGCGATGGAGATAACCAGGGCCCATTCGTAGCCGCCGGTCATATCGAAGATAACGCCGCCGACCCAGCCGCCCAGGGCCATGCCAAGGCCCGCGCCCAGCATCTGGAAGCCGTAGGGGCTGCCCATGGGGGCATGGCCGTAGTATTTTCTATTGAGGATGGGGAAGCCGCCAGACTCACCGCCGTAACCGACGGCAAAGGCGACGGCGAAGAGGTAGAAGGTCCACGGGTCGTGGGACCAGAAGAGGATAAAGACGGTCACGCCCTGGAGGAAATAGCAAGCCGACATTACCAGCCTAGGGCCGTATCGGTCGGAGAGCATGGGGGTCAGGAGGCGGGATATAACGCTGACGCCGGACATGACGGTCAGGAGGCTGGCGGCCATGACCAGGGATATACCTTCCTGAACGGCCAGGGGTATGAGATAGACCAGGATGATGGCGTGGCCGACGCAGCCGAGGAAGTGGATGGAGGACATGTTCCAGAAGGCGGCGGTCTTGCGCATGTAGCCGGCGTAGACCCTAGCGCGAACCTTGTCGGGGGTTCGGGGCGGCTCGGGAGGGTCGGTGGGCCGGGCGCCGTAGGGGAGGGCGCCGATGTCGGAAGGGCGGTCGCGGAAGAGAAGAGCAGCACCATAATCGCCATGATGGCGCCGGACCAGGCGGCGGTGACCCAGAAAGAGTTTGCCAGCCTAGGTCGCCGATCATCCAGCCCATGAGGGGCGCGACGAGGGCCGGCCCGGCCCCCCATCCCGCCATGACCACTCCCATACCCAGTCCCAGGTGCCGTCGGAACCAGGCCATGGAGGCAGGAATCAGCGGCACCAGGAATATGGCTTTGGCGATGCCGATGAGGAACCCGAAGGCCAAGTAGAGCTGCCACAGCTCGTTTATTATGCCGGTCAGCACCATGCCGATAACGAAGAGGATGCTGCCCAGGGCCAGGGTCCTTCGTCCGCCGTAACGATCGCCCATCCAGCCCGCCAGGGGCGACGCCAGGGCGGTGACGATGCTGGAGATGGCGTAGGCCAGGGTTATAGATCCCTGGCCCCAGCCGAAATTATCGCTGAGAGGCTGGATGAAGACGCCGAAGGCCATCTGGGTGGAGGCGCCGACCATCTGCATAACGGAGACGATGGCAACGATGACCCAGGCGTAGTGCCAGTACACTGCCCGGTCGGTAGGCGGGTACGGGGCCGTGGCCGCGACGGCCTTATGGCCGTTGGATTTTCTGAACATAGGTGGCTTTGCACGGGGAGTGGGGTGTTGGTCTCATTCGAGGCCACCATCCCCTAGCCCCTTCCTCTTCGGGAAGGGAAGAGAAAATAAGGAACCACAACCCCCTCCTTCGGCATACTCAGGACGGCGTCTAACTCCCCCTTCGCCTTTCAGGCCGAAGGGGGAGAACAAGATGGGAGCAGGCCCAAGGGCCCCCGTCGAGATGTTACGCCTCATATCTGCTTCCGGACCAGGGGTACACCGAGTTTTCGTGTAAAGCTAACATAGGCGATAAAAAAGCCGCCTGCCGGCGGCGGGTCGTTAGTTATGTCTAGTGGACAGGACATACGAAAAGGGCAGCCTCCTCCCACCAGGCCTTTTCCGCCTCGGCGTTGTTGACAGCAATGCCACCGGTCTCCATGGTAATAGAGGGGTTGAACCGGACCTGACGCCCCTCGACGCTGTTCTGGGCGGCCCAACCGCCGAAGAAGATTACCAACGATAGGGTAATAATCAGCACGGTCACGAATTGCAGGGGCAAGCCTAGAATTCGGATAGGCTTTTGGGTTCCCCGGGTGATTTGGTGTTGGGTGGACATGGCGGCCTGAGATTCATCATACACTTGGCCCTACCTTGCATCAAGGACATCTTGTCACTATCTAATCGCTCAAAATAGAGCTTCTTGACACTCCAAAGGCGTCTGCCTATCATCAGGCCAGAGCTACCCCAGGAGGCACACCTATGGCCGGCAAAGACATCGCGCTGATGGCGCATCTGATGCGGCGGGCGGGATTTGGAGCGACGCGGGAGGAGCTGGAGCGGCGGGTGGCCGCGGGGTACGAGGCCACGGTGGAGGAGCTGGTGGACCCGGAGGGCCACGGCATTGCCCACGCCGACGAGGACGTACTCTATCGACACCACCCGGCGTCGGAGAACGCGGGGGGCAACCCGCTGAACGGCCAGTTGGACTGGACGTGGCGGCTGATAACATCGCCGAGGCCGCTGGAAGAAAAGATGGCGCTGTTCTGGCACTGCGTCTTCGCCACGGGCAACGCTAAAGTCGACCACTGCGCGGTGGTTATGGCGCAGATAGAGATGTTTAGAAAGCACGGGATGGGGAGCTATAAAGACCTGTTGGTCAGACTGGCCAAAGACCCGGCCATGATCTTCTGGCTTGATAACCTGCAAAACCACAAGGGCGCGCCCAATGAGAACTGGGGTAGGGAACTGCTGGAGCTGTTCTCCATGGGCCAGGGGAACTACACAGAGAAAGATGTGAAGGAAGCCTCCCGCGCCTTCACCGGCTGGACCATCCAGCCCAGCCTGCCTCGAATGCCCTACCAGCGCTTTCCGTGGATTTTCGAGTATAAGGCCGACGACCACGACGATGAGGAGAAGATGTTCCTTGGGCACAAGGGCAACTTCAACGGCGAAGACATCATCGACATCATCTGCAAACAGCCGGCCACAGCGCGGTTCGTGGCGCGTCATATGTACAACTTCTTCGTCGCAGACGAGGTGCAGGTGCCGTCATGGCTGGACGTGCCTCCCAAGGATTCGGTGGCTATCAATATCCTGGCGTCGACGCTTATGGACACCAACTGGGATATCAGACAGACGCTGCGGGTGCTTTTCAACTCGGACTTCTTCAAGGACGAGAAGGTGTGGTTCAGCAAGGTCAAAAGTCCCGCCGAACTGGTGACCGGCGTTATGCGGTTCGTGGGGGACTACCGGTTCCCCGGGCCGGGCATCGGCGAGATTGGACAGGAGCCCAGGTATCAGGGGCAGGCGCTGCTGGACCCGCCCAGCGTGGAGGGGTGGCATACGGGGGCGGAGTGGATCGACAGCGGCGCGCTGGTGCGACGGGTGAACTTCGCGGCCAACTGGCTTGGCAAGACCGACCTGCCGGGGGTGAAGTCGATAGTCGATAGGCTGGAGACCCGGCACAGCCTGACGGCGGAGGAGCTGGTGGACGGATGCCTGGAGCTTTTAGGGCCGCTGACGTTAGAAGCGACGACGCGGCAGGAGCTTATCGATCATGTGAAGCAGGGGGGCACGATCAGGCGGGGCGCGACGGAGAAGGCGAGGGCGGCTTTTGCGTCTAGGGTGGGTGAGCTGTTGCAGCTTATCGCGGCGACGCGGGAGTACCAGTTCTGCTAAGTTGGTCCTCTAACTAAGGCTTCTCCTTCGTGAGAGGAAGGGATAAACGCAGCATGGAAGGTCGGCATTGATAAAGCATCGTAGCTCCAGGGTTTCACCCCTCAACCTGCGCCTTCTCCCACAAGGGGAGAAGGAAGTTTCTTTGTGGCCGGCAGCACTTTTATCCTGGGCGTAAACCTCAATTAACACCAGCCATTCAAGGTAGGGATACACAAAGGGAAGGTTAACAATGCAGACTATATTGTCTAAGGGCCGGGTTTTTAACTACTCGCACTGTGTAGGGAACAACGCAGTGTCGGAGACGGGGTTTCACTATCCGAATGGGATTGTAAGAGGGCCGGGGAATGTTGTCTACGTGCTGAACCAGCCGGACGAGTTGCAGCCGGTGCCGCATGTCAGCGTAGCGGACGTGGGCAACGACTGGCACCAGGAGGAATGGATTAAGGACTTCGGCGACCTTGGAGAAGGCAACGGCAACTTTGTGTGGCCCGCGGGCATTGCGCGAGACGGTGATGGGAATATCTACGTTTCCGATCAGTGGCTGCATCGCGTCAGCGTTTTCGACAAGGATGGCAAGTTCCTCCACAAGTTCGGGGCTAAGGGGTCAGGGAAGGGACAGTTAAATGGGCCGACGGGCCTGGCGGTGGACAGCCGGGGGAACGTATACGTGTCGGAGTATGACAACCATCGGATACAGAAGCTGACCAAAGAAGGGAAGCACATCGCGATGTGGGGCGGCTTGGGGGAGGAGCACGGGCAGTTCCGGCACCCGTGGGGCGTCGCGACGGACAAGGACGACAATGTGTACGTCGCCGACTGGCGCAACGACCGGGTCGAGAAATTCACTTCGGACGGGCGGTATTTGATGACCTTTGGGACGGTAGGGAGCGGGAAGGGGCAGTACCAGCGGCCCAGCGCGGTGGCGGTGGACAAGGATGGCGACGTGTATATCTGCGACTGGTGGAACCACAAGGTGGAGGTCTTCGACGCCAAGGGCGGGTATGTGACGACGTTTGTGGGCGACGCGGAGAGGCTGTCCAAGTGGGGCGAGGCGCGGGTGAAGTCGAACCCGGACGCGGTGAAGGCGCGGATGCGGATGAAGACGTTGGAGATGGAGTGGCGGTTCAATCGTCCGACGGCGATAGCCACGGGGGATGACGGGCGGATTATGGTGGTGGAGACTCAGAGGATGCGGGTGCAGATTTACAAGAAGGAGCAGAACTGGACGGAGCCGCAGTTCAACCTGTAGCAGCACTGTCTATGCCTCTGCCCGATTCCGCCTATCTTCAGTTCACCGACGACCTTAGCATCTGCCGGGTGCTGAACGGGATGTGGCAGGTGTCGGGCGCTCATGGCCCCATCAACCCCAAAGCTGCGCTGGATGCTATGGAGCGGCACCATGACGCCGGATTCACTACCTGGGACCTGGCCGACCACTACGGCCCCGCCGAAGACTTCATCGGTCAGTTCAGGCGCAGGCTGGCGGCATCGCGGGGTGAAGAGGTGTTGGCTGACATTCAAGCGTTCACCAAGTGGGTGCCGCCGCCGGGGCCGATGATCCGGCAGGTGGTGGAGAAAGCCGTGGGGGTGTCGCTGCGGAGGATGGGCACGCCGAGGCTGGACCTGCTGCAGTTCCACTGGTGGGAGTATGACGACCATCGGTATCTGGATGCGCTGGCGCGGCTAGCTGACCTGGCGAGTGAGGGCAAGATACGGCATCTGGGGCTGACTAACTTTGATACAGAGCATCTGGAGATCATCACCGCCAAGGGCATCAGTATAGTGTCCAATCAGGTGCAGTATTCGCTGATAGACCGTCGTCCAGAGGTGAGGATGGCGGCCTTTTGCCGAGAGAGGGGAGTCCAGCTTCTAGCCTATGGGACGCTTTGCGGCGGGCTGCTGTCGGAGAGGTACTTGGGGAGGCCGGAGCCGTCTCGATGGGAGTTGGATACGGTGAGCCTGCAGAAGTACAAGCAGATGGTGGACGTTTGGGGAGGGTGGACGCTCTTTCAGCAGCTTCTATCGGTGTTGAAGCAGGTGGCGGGGAAGTACAGGGTGAGCATCGCCAACGTGGCGGTGCGGTGGGTGCTAGACAGGCCCGCCGTGGTGGGGGCGATGGTGGGGGCGAGGCTGGGGCTTAGCGACAACCTGTCGGACAACTCCAGGGTTTTCGGGTTTGGGCTGGATGGGGAGGACAGGGAGCGGATTGAGGATGTGATTTCGCAGTCCAAGGACTTGTACGGGCTTATTGGGGATTGTGGGGATGAGTACCGGCGGTAGGGTTTAAGCGTAGAATTCCCTACCATACCCTGCCAGATCGCCCCTGTATTTTCCCTGTCAAGATGCTTAATGCAGATAAGGTACCTCGCCATAAGTGGGATACCTTCTTCCCCTGGCCCCTTCTTCCCCGACTGCATCGGGACTGGGTACAGCCTGCTGGAAGAAGGGGAAGAGAAAAAAGAAATACCACAACCCCCTCCTTCGGCCAGGCTCAGGACGGCGTCTGTTCTCCCCCATCGAGGGGGAGAAGGTAAAACAGGAGACAAAGATCGGAATTTGGACTCTTTTCATAGTAATGACAGAATGAGATCTTGTTTCGTGAACTTGGGGTGTGATGGTAGCGGATGTGTCGTTGAGATTCCTCCACTACGGTCGGAATGACGTGACCGCACTACCTATTAGCGCTGCACTAATAGCTCGCGGCAGAAGCGGGCGGTGTCTACCAGGTCTTTGATGTAGACGTGCTCGCGGACGGTGTGCATCTCGTTGGTGGACATGCCTACGACGACGCACTTGATGCCCTCTCGATTTAGCACGTTGGCGTCGGTGCCGCCGCCGGAGGGGCCGGGGTCGGGGCGGAGGCCGATGCCGGTGAGAAGCTTGGTGGTGCGGGCGACCATAGGGTCGTCGGGCGATAGGGCGTACATCTGGAATTCGACCTTCAGCTCGTCCTCGATTTTGGCGTCGCGGTACTTTTTGCGGGCCTTGTCGATGACCTCCAGGGTCTGAAGGCGGAGGAGGTCCAGGGTTTCGACGTTGCGGCTGCGGAACTCGCCGACGAAGACGGCGTTGTCGGGCACGGTATTGCGGACGTTGCCGCCCTTAATCGTGCCGACGTTGAAGGTGGTCTCCTGGTCCAGGCGGCCCTGGGGCAGCGATGTGATAATGTCCGAGGCGATGCGGATGGCGGAGAGGCCTTTTTCGGGTTCGACGCCGGCGTGGGCGGCGCGGCCTGTGACCTTCACGTCCAGGCTCATGTAGGTGGGGCTGGCGGTGGTGATCTTGCTGACGGGGCCGTTGCCGTCGAAGACCACGCCCTCTTTGGCTTTAAGCATGGACATGTCCAGATACTTGGCGCCGACCAGGCCCAGCTCCTCGCCTCGGGTGAAGACAAGCTGGGCGGGACGGCGCTTTTTGCGCTCCTCGTGGAGGGACTCGAGGGCTTCCAGGATAGCGGCGAGGCCGGCCTTGCAGTCGCCGCCGAGGATTGTGGCGCCGTCGGAGATAATGCGGCCTTCGACGACGCGGGGCTTGACGCCCCGGCCAGGCTCGACGGTGTCCATGTGGGCGGAGAGGAGGAGGGGGTTGTCGCCGGGCTCGTTGGCGATGAGGTTGCCGTGGGCGTCGCGCAGGATAGTGAAGCCCCAGGCCTTGAGTCGCCGGGCGAGGTCCTGGGCGACGGCCTCTTCTTCGCCGGAGGGGCTGTCGATGCGGACGATGTCGCAGAAGGTCTTGACGAGGCGTTCCTGCTGGATCACGGCGGCCTCCCTGGGAGTGGTGATGGGGGTCCGGCTTGTCGGACTGCGCCGATTGAATAATAGTATGTGGCGCAGATTATAGCACCTGGGGAGGTGAGAGGGAGGGAGGCGGGATATGGCGAGCCTGACCAACAATTCGTTTCAGGGGAGTCGTTTTGCGATTTTTTCTCAGATCGACTCGAATATTTAGGCACGAGTTAGGCGCGGAGTCGTTTTAGTGGTTTATAGTTGATCCTGAAGATAATGTATGGGGGAAGGGTGGGTCTATCAGTAGATGATGTGAATAGATAAAGGTTCCCAGACCCGCCGCTACATTTATGGTCCGGAGGGCCGACGCGTCGGCCTGCCCCTCCCGATTGTCATCGGGATTTCGTATTGGATTAAGTTAAGGCGCTCAAGACTCAATGATGGATTGTGGGGCAATTGTTTCTCCAAAAAGGGGGTGCTTTTGTGCCTAATCCTGCCAAAAACAACTGAAACAACCTACGGGGACTCGTCTTGTTTTGCGGGCGGTAAAAAAGCATTAACATCTTTTTTATTTGACAAACGAATCGCAAACGAATCCGAAACCCGTAAAGGGAGGGGGAAGGGCGAGGGCCGATAGATCGGCCTCCACATTTTATAGGCAAATAGCGGTGGTGGAGCGATCTTGCCCCTACAAAATTGGGATAGGCAAACCCGCAAGCTTAAATCAATGGGCAGATGTCACTACTCAGAGGTGGTCAGCGATGGGGCATGTCGAGTATTATCTCTGGTCAATAAGTTAAGTGGGTGATAGAGATGCCATTGGATGACATGGAGCGCCGAATTGAGAGGCTGGAGGATATAGAGGCCATCAAGAGGCTGAAGGCGCGGTACTGCGCCTATTGCGACGACAACTATAACGCCGAGGGCATCGCCAGCCTGTTTACCGAGGACGGGGTGTGGGACGGGGAGCCTCGGGGTGTGAACCACGGGCGGGAGGCAATCCGGCAGTTCTTTAGCCGGGGGCACCAGAGGGTGCCTTTCGCGGTGCACATGGTGATGAACCCGATGATTGAGGTGGAGGGGGAGAAGGCGCACGGGACGTGGTACTTGTTCCAGGCCGTGACGGAGGGAGGGCAGGCCACTTCGACAGGCTCAGGACAGGCTAAGTGGGTGTCGGGGAGATACGAGGAGGACTACGTGAAGGTAAAGGGACGGTGGTTTATAAAGAAGCTGTGGGTGCGGTTCAATTTCTGGACGCCGTACGAGAAGGGGTGGGTGAAGGAGAGGTGGGGGTAGGAAGTATCTACCCCTTACTCACGCCGAACCGGTAGGACTAAATGCGGAATTTCCTTGTTACAGTGTGGTAAGCGCGCGTGTGCATTGTGGTAGCTAATCAGCAGATCCCTTTCTACCTCTAGAAACCAGTGACCAAAACGAATAGCAACTAGTGCGTGCGGAATATCAATCCCTTCCAGTCCAGACTCTTGCGCATAGGCGTTAACTTCCTCAGCGGAGGGCATTGTGAATTGTAAGGCTGCCACAAACAAGTTATGAGGCGGAGGAGGGAAACCGCTCTCAAAAAACCTTCTCCCGCCGCGGTGATATCCTTTTCTCCCAGTGCGCGCTGCTTTATCCCACTGATCCCAGCGTTCGACCAAGCAACGAAAAGACCTCTCGCCATCTCGAGTCGGACCTCCAGATTCTCCAATATTAAGTACATTCTCTTCTAATGGATTTGCAGGCCCGTTTGGAATCTGACCACTTGGGAATCTGGCGATTAGATACACGCCCCCCACGTTTGAACCTGGAACAGATTTCCTGTTCTGCCAAGGAAACCATTGGGAAAACTCTATACCATCTTTCATAAACTCTCCTGCAAAAGGTACAAGATTCTACCAGTAGGAGGGAGATAGGCCGTTTTGGTCAATACTTGTTATAGTGTTGGTTGGGTTGCCTCAGCGTCGGCTACCCCCTGACCTCCACCACCATCTCGACCTCCACGGGCACACCGGCGGGGAGGGCGGCGACGCCGACGGCGGAGCGGGCGTGGCGGCCGGTGTCGCCGTAGAGTTCGACTAATAAATCAGAGCAGCCGTTGACGACGGCGGGGGGCTGGGTGAAGTCGGGGGCGGAGTTGACGAGGCCGAGGACTTTGACGATGCGGACGACTTTATCGAGGTCGCCGATTTCTTTTTTGAGGTTGGCGAGGAGAGCGAGGGCGCAGCCTTTGGCGGCGGCGTACCCCTGTTCGACGGTCATGGTGGCTCCGAGTTTGCCGACGAGGAGCTTGCCGTCGGCGCCGCGGGGGACGACGCCGGACATGAAGACGAGGTTGCCGGTGCGGACGGTGGGGACGTAGGTGGCCATGGGGGTGGGAGCGTCGGGAAGGGTGAGGCCCATTTTCTTGAGTTTCTCTTCGATTTTAGGCAAGGGGTTCCTCCTTGGATATTGTTGCTGATGGGGTGCGATGGCGATTACCAAGCTGGGTGGCGGGCACAACAGATTCTTCGACTTCGCTCAGAATGACAAAAAGGGGCTGGGAGGCGTGGGTAGTAGAGATGGGGCGTGATGGTAGCGTGCGTGTTGTTGAGGTTTCTTCCGCCACGGCGGACTCGAAATGACGTATCACCCAACTCAAACCTACCACAGGAAGTGGAGAAAGCCAGCGAGGAGTTAACCGGCAGGCTGGCTTTGGGCATAGATCCTTCGACTACGCCTGAGTGCACGCTTCGCTCAGGATGACAAATATAGCGTGTCGATAATGGAGGGGGCGTGATGCTGGCGGACGGCAGGTTGAGGTTTCTCCACCAATTCGACAGGCTCAGAATAGGCTTCGGTCGAGATGACGTATAGCCCTTTGCCCCAGCACGACTCGGGGAAGGGAGGGAGCTGGTGCTAAACGTACCCTCGCCCTTCGACAAGCTCAGGGTGAGCGGAACAAAATGGAACGCGCCATTATATGTCACGACTAGAAACGACCTTAGAGATAAAGATAGGTGGGTCATTTTTTTATACGCAGGCCGGAGGGTGGGACGGGGGTTTTGGCGTCCAGGCTGCAGACGTCCAGGGCGGTGAGGGCGAGGACTTTGGCGACGCGCTCCATGTGGCTGATGGTGGTGTACTCGTCCGGGGAGGTGGAGGACTCGATGCCGCCGGCGGGGCCGTATAGGAGGCACTGAACGCCGGCCTTCAGCAATTTGGAGGTGTCGTCGCAGCTATAGGACCAGGGGACTACCGTGCCGACTTTTTGGGGGTCGGAGCCGTGGACGGCGCGGTAGTGGCGGAGGACGCTGTCGAGGATGTAGGCGTCCTTGGGCAGGTCGAAAGGCTCGACGATGAGGGAGAAGCACTGGTACTTGGCGGGCGGCGGCATCTCTATTTCGTAGCGGAAGTCGGAGTCCGACCTCTTGATGGCGTCCAGGGCTTCTACGACGTCGGCTTTTATCTGGTCGGCGGTGGCGCCGGGCGGGTAACGGACGTCGATGACGATGGTGCAGAAGTCGGCGATGTAGGTGGCCTCGGTGCGGTTGTAGTCGCGGCCCACGCCGCCGATGATGTTGCCGACGTTGACGCGAGGGAGGGCGGGCAGGTCGGGCCGTGGCTTCACGCGGAACTTGACGGCTTTGATGGCCTGGATAGCCTTTATCATCTTTTCGATGGCGTCGATGGCCTGCTCGACGTTGTTCATGTGGCGGGCGCGGCCCAGAGTGTGAATAGCCATCTCGGCGGAGCCGGCGTGGACGGTGAGGATGTTATCGGCACCGAAGGGCTCGGGCACTACGGCCATGTCGGTGAGGGGGCCGTTTTCGCAGAGATATTTGGTGCCGACGCCGCCCTGAAGCTCGCCGGCGACGCAGGCGAGGACAACGTCGCCTTTGAGGGAGGCGCCGGAGGTGCGGAGGGCCTCAGCGGCCTCGATCATGGCGGCGACACCGCCTTTCATGTTGCGGCTGCCGGCGCCGTAGAGTCGGTCGCCCTCGACGGTGGGGGACCAGGGGTCGCGGCGCCAGCCGTGGGCCAGGGGGTTGACGTCGATGTGGCCGTTGAACATTATCGACTTGCCGCCGCCTTTGCCTTTGAGGGTAGCGATGGTCTGAAATCGGCCAGGCTCCACTTCTTGAAGCTGGACGTGGTAGCCTCGATGGCCGAGCCAGTCGGCGAGGAATTTGGCGGCGGGGGTCTCGTTGCCTTTGAAGCTGGGGATGCGCATGAGGTCTTGGCAAAGGCCAACCATGCGGTCTCTGCGGAGGGCGTCGAAAATTTGCTGCTGTTTAGTCATAGGATAGGCCCTAGTCGCCGCCAAGTGTGCCGCAAAGTAAGGGGATGGTCAAGGGAGATTGGTTGACTTGCGAGGCCGGGGATACTAACTTACGGCCCAGACCACTTATGAGAGGTAGAGATGCCGCATCCACATCGCGAGTTTTTGATGAAGGACGTGAATTTATCCAACGGGATGAGGATGCGGTATTACGAGTGGCCGGGTTCTAAGCCGAACCTGATTTTGCTGCACCCATCGACGGGGTACGGGCGGATGTGGGAGTGGACGGCGGGGTATTTGGGGTCGAGGTTTCATATCTATGCTTTGGACCAGCGAGGTCACGGCGACAGCAGCCGGCCCGATGGGGACTATTCGGCGGAGGAGTATGCCGAGGACTTGCATCTGTTTATGCAAAAGCTGGGGTTGGAGAAGGCGGTTATCGCGGGGCACTCGCTGGGGAGCCGGGTGGGGCAGGCTTTCGCGGCTATATACCCGTCGGAGGCGCAGGCGCTGATACTGGTGGGCGGGCCGCATTACAGCAACTTTTTCCCGGAGCGGCATAGGGTGGCGCAGGTGCTGGAGGGGTCGAATCGGACGCTGACATCGCCGACGGAGTTCCCGTCGCGGGAGGCGGCGATGGCGTATATAAAGGCGAACCGCCCCGGCGATAGCAAGGAGGCGCTGGACCATCGAATCGAACACAACATGCTGCCGGTGGGAGGGCATGGGCTGGCGTTCAAGTACGACAGGGTGCGAGTGGCGCAGGGGCTGGCGCACATGTCGGACAACTTGCGGAAGCACGCCGAGAAGGTGAAGTGCCCGGTGGCGATATTTCGGGGGACTAAGAGCAGCCACCTGTCGAAGGAGGAGGCGCAGCGGGTGGCGAAGTGCTGGGGCGATGCGGCGGTGATAGAGGTGGAGGGGGACTACGGGCTGGAGGTGGAGAACCCGGAGGGGCTGGCGAGGGCGGTGGAGGGGTTTGTGAGGGAGAGAGTGAGGTAGGGGGGAGGGAGGGGAGAGTGGGCGAGGCCACCTCGCCCCTACATAATAGGCGGATGGCTTAGAGATGAAGATGAGGTGTGATGACAGCGGACGGCAGGTTGAGGTTTCTCGACCCCGATTAGCATCGGGATTTCGCATTGATATGGCTATGTTAAGGTGCTCAACTCCACTCGAAATGACATAGCGCCCCACATTTAGTATGCCCCGCAAAGTTATAGGGGCTGGGTGTGATTATGTAAAAGATGTCGTAAAATTTAGGGCGGGTTAAAGCCAGCCTTTGTTAGAATACCGACACTTTCTTACCTCGAGTGTAGTTAAGAAGTAATTGGCGCACGATACTTCGACGCATCATAAGAAGCATAAGGCCGTTAAAAGGCCGGCCAAGATTACGGCCCCACAGATAATCGCGCCGCATTACGTACCGTTCTTTCGGATTATTCTTTCAGGTTTCGTGTATTTGACGGTCATCGGCGGCGTGCTGCTGGCGATGCCGTTTGTGAGCGCCGACGGCGACTTTACGTCGCCGGTGGACTCGTTTTTCACCGCGGTGTCGGCCATTAGCGCCACGGGGCTGGCGGTGGTGGACACCGCCGACCACTGGAACGCGTGGGGCGAGCTTATCATCGTCGCGCTGGTGCAGGTGGGAGGTATCGGATTCATGGCTATCAGCGCTTTCCTACTGCTGATGCTGCGCCATCGGGTGAACACGGGGGACAACCTGCTGGTGGACAACGTTGGGGCCACGGACAAGCGGCATTTCACCGAGTTTGTGGTGCTGGTGATAATCGGGACGCTGATTATCGAAGCGGCGGGGATTGTACTCCTATACCTCACGCTGCCGGACGGGCTGGGAATTAACGGGGTGTGGCACTCGATTTTTTACGGCGTATCCGCTTTTAACAATGCCGGTTTTGACTTGCAGGGCGAGTTTGCAGGGCTGACGGTCTTTCAGCACAACCTAAGCTTTCTGGGCGCGCTGTCCTTGATGTTTGTCCTCGGCGGGCTGGGTGTGCCGCTGCTGCTGAATATAATATCGAGGATGCCGTGGGTGGGGTGGAACCTGGACACCAGGATATCGCTGACGACGGTGGCGTTGCTGCTGGTAGCGGGGACGGGGGCGCTCTTTTTGGTGGACCTGGCCACCAGCGCCAGCACAACGATATCGGCGGCGCCGGATAGAGCGATGAACGCGTTCTTTATCTCGTCGTCGGCGAGGACGGCGGGGTTCAGCACGTTGGACATGGGCGCGATGGCGTTGCAGCCCATCCTTTTCATCATGGCGCTGATGTTTATAGGAGGCGTGTCAGGATCGACGGCTGGAGGCATAAAGGTCAACACCTTCGCGACGGTGGTGCTGACGGCGGTGTCGTACCAGAGGGGCTATCGACAGGTGCACGCCTTCGGCAGGGTTATCCCGGAGACGCAGGTCCACAAGGCGATAACGGTGGTGTTCCTGGCGGTGTGCAGCGTCTTTGTCTTCATGCTTATTCTCACAATAACTGAGGAGGCGGAATTTATTCGGCTGTTGTTTGAAGCTATTTCAGCGCTGACGACCACGGGGTTTTCCATGGGGCTGACGCCGAATCTCAGTGATACGGGGAAGGTGGTCATTATTTTCGCCATGTTCCTGGGGAGGCTGGGGCCGCTGACGGCGGTGCTGGCGCTGACGCACCGGCAGCAGGTGGCGCCGGAGCCGAAAGGGGAGGAGGAGGCGATAAGGATAGGATAGGGGAGAAGGGGAGAAGTTTCCCCCAGTCCCGCTCCGACCCACCTCTCTAGCTCTCCCCCTCAAGATAGTTTTCGCTGGTAAGACAGCCTCAGAGGGAGAACAGGGGCAAGTGGCTCTAATATGTGTTTTGTAGTGCCAGGGTTTCACCCCTCATCCTGCGCCTTCTCCCACAAGGGGAGAAGGAATTTGCTCTGTGCTAGGCATTCCTTTTTTGTACCTCGAAGCTCAATTATCACGAAACATTCAAGGAGAGGAGAGGATCAAAAAAGAGCGCTGGTAAGGGCCGTTACCCAGTCGCGGCGGTGCGGTAGCGCCAGAGGGAGCGGAGTTTGAGGATGATGAGGAGGCTTAAAACAAGGCCTATGGAGGCGTCGATGGCGAGGGCGATGGGGGCGGACCAGAGGTCGGCGATGGCGCCGGTCATGAGGAGGCCCAGGGGAAGGCCGTAAATAGCCATGGAGCGCATCCCCATGACGCGGCCTCGAAGGGAGCCAGGGGTCACTTTGAGCAGGAGCATGTGGCTGGTGACCTGGGAGAAGGACTGGAAGAGGCCGGCGAGGAAAAGGAGCGCCAGCGAGATGCTGAACCAGGAGGACGCGGAAAACAAGACTGTGAGGGCGTACCAGCCGAACATGCCTATTAAGGTAAACCGCCCAGGCCTCTGCAAGCCGCTGAGGGAGGCCACAGTTATCGACCCCAGGAAGGCGCCGGTGGAGGAGACCCAGAGGAGGACAGCCAGGCCAAAGGCGTCGGTGTCCAGGACGTCTTTGGCAAAGACCGGGAGCAGGCCGTAGGTGAGGGGGAAGGCGGCGAAGTTGACCAGAAAGGCCAGAAGCATTATCGCCAGGAGCAGCTCGTCACGGCGAACATAAGCGGCGGCCTCGGCTACGTTTTTCAAGACCGACAGGGGCTGCCTGGAGGCCGCGATAACCGGCACGCGCACCGGCAGGGTGAAGACGGCGGCGAGGATAAAAATAACGAGAAGGGTGGCGTAGACCCAGGAAAGGCTGGTCTGCTCCACCAGCACGCCGCCGATGAGAGGGCCCGCCATGGAAGCCGCGCTATGCCCAATGCCGTTGACGGCTACGGCGTTCAGAAGGCGGTCACCGGACACGATATCTGCCATAACGGCGTCGCGAGTCACCGAATTAAAGGACTTCCCAAGCCCACTTAGGGTGATAACAATGAAAACATGCCACACTTCCAGGCTATCAGAAACAGCCAGGGTGAGAACGCAGATAGAGAGGCCAATCAAAAAGAGCCGGAGAAGGAGCAGGAGGCGCTGTCGGTCCAGGCGGTCCACCACCGCGCCGTAGAAGGGCGACAGCAAGGTGCCGAACCATCGCAGGGCGCCGAAGAGGCCCAGGAGGAAGGGCGAGTCGGTCTCGACCAGCACAAACCAGGCCAGGGCAACGAACTCGATCTGCTCGGCCAGGGCGATGAGGGAATCGGAGCCCCAGAGACCGCGGAAGCTGCGGTCTTTGAAGACCTCAAGGGGCTTCCAGCGTGTTAGATAGGGGAGCTTGACCATTGAATTAGCGAGGCTGGAGAGTCTTAAAGGTCAACGAAGGTACTTACTGTTAGTCTGCTCTTGATATTAACCCCGACCTTGCTCCGCAATCCTTCTCGCTCAGGATGGTTGTCGCTAATTTTGAGCGTTGGAGCTACTTGCCAGCGAGAAAAGACGCAGGACGCGGCAGTAAAATGACTAACGAAGTTACCGTCATAACAGATTCCTCGACTACGCTCGGAATGACAATATGTTTCCTTTTCATTAGCCTCAATCCTCAACTAGTGAGGAAGGTATTCGCATAGGAAGAGGACCAGAAGAGGCCGATAAAGCGAAGAGAATTATCATTAAGCCTGTCTGGCGCCGACTTTGCGCAAGGGGAGGGAGAAGAGGAGCATGGTGGAGAGGAGGGTGATGCCGCCGGCGTAGTAAAAGACGTAGGTGACACCAAAGGCGTCGGAGATGCCGCCGGCGATGAGGGGGGAGGAGGCGGCGAGGACGCCCTGGGCGCCCTGGACGACGCCGATGGCGGTAGCCTCGGTGCCGACGCCGACGATGTCGATGATGGCGGCCTGCATGATCTGGCCGAGGGAGAAGGTGAAGAGGCCGATGCCGGCCATTATCGCCAGGACGGCCCAATCGTTGGTCATTTGAACGAAGACGATGGAGAGGACGCCTACCATAAGGGTGCCGAAGACCAGCACGCCTTTACGGCCTACGTTGTCGGAGATGGTGCCGAGGATGGGAGAGGCGAAGGTGCCCAGGCCGGTGAGCATGGCGAAGTAGAGGCCCAGCTTGATGCCCTCGTCATTGAAGCCGCGCTCTTCGACGAGGTATATCGGCACGAAGGTGGTGATGGCGCTGCCGCCCATGCCTCGCAGGAGGCTGGAGGTGAGGAGGCCCCAGATAATGGGGTTTCGCATCATCTGCCGCGCGCCCTGGAGGCGGGTCCGCAGGTCCGGGCCCTTCTTGTCCGACCTGCCGCCGACGTTTTGCAGGGACCACCAGATAACTCCGGCGATGATCACTGCGGGGATGGCGTAAACGAGGAAGATTTCCCGCCAGAAAAAGATGCCCAGCAGGGCGCTGGCTACGATGGGGCCGATGGCATTGCCCACGTTGCCGCCGACGCCGTGTATTGATAAAGCGAAGCCGCGTTTGTCCGGGAAGCGCTGGGAGAGGGCGGCGATGCCGGGGAGGTGCCAGATGGTGCCGGGCAGTGCGATCATGAGCATGGCGAGGAGCAGCACCCAGTAGTTGGGGGCGAGGCCCATGAGGACGTAGGCTACACAGGTCCAGAGCATGGTCATGACCAGGATCATGCCCCATTTGCGCTGCACCATGTCGATGGCGAAGCCCGCGGGGATGCTGACGAGGCCGCTGGCGAGGTTGCGCACAAAGGTCATGGCACCTATTTGGAGATCGGTGAGGCCCAGGTCTTCCTTGATGGTCGGGATCATGACCAGGAAGCTTTCGGAGTACCAGTGGGTGATGCCGTGGCCTATGGAGAGGTTGCTGAGGACAAAGTAGCGGTTCTCTTTGAACGCGCCCTTCTTCCGGTCCCCTGGGCCTGGCGGGACCCCGGCCGCTGTCGGTGATTTTGCCATGGGGCTAGGCTTTAGCCGCCAGGGCGTGGATTAAATGTGAGGTGTTGTGGGTGGTCATTAGGTGTGTATTGATTGATAGGGGACGCTCAAAAATTCCGAGCGATTATACACCTGTCGAGGCGCAAATCCATAACGGGGATGATTAGGGGCGGTTGGTCTGCGTGAAAAACGAGCTTTGTTCTTAAGCGGGGCCACCATCCCCTGGCCCCTTCCTTTCAGGAAGGGGAAGAGAAATAAGGATCACCTCATCACCCTCTAACTCCCTCTTCTCCTTTGCAATAGGAGAAGAGGGAGAACCAAATGGGATACCCAACCCCATCCGACAAAAAAGTACGTGGTTTTTATAAGCTAAGTGAACACGCATCTCGCGTCAGTTGGGAGGAGAAGATAAAAATTGCACCAATCCCCCCTCTAGCCCGCCTTTCTTCCCTCGGGAGGTACTTGGCGCAGACTCATCGTAATAGGAGAAGAAGGATAACCAGACGGGACACGTTCCAAGCGGAGTCTCAGTGACGCGCTAGAAAGAGAGAATAGCGCGTCTAACGCAGGGCAATGTCCCCCATGGACGAGGAACTACTTGCTGTAGAGGCGGCGGACGTTGCCGCTGACTATTAGGGCTTGCTCGTCCTCGGGGACGCCGGCGAGGATTTCAGAGAGGACTTCGCGGGAGCGGGGGAAGGTGGACTCGGCGTGGGGGTAGTCGTTGCCCCACATGATCTGGGTTACGCCGATGACATCGCGAAGGCGAATGCCCGGGCCGTCCTCCTGGAAGCTGTGCCAGACGTTGCGTCGCATGTAGTCGCTGGGGGTCATGCTTTCTTTGTATCGATAGGTAGCCTGGGTAGGACGCTCGATGTAGGTCACGTCCATACGGTGCATGAAGAAGGGCAGCCAGGACAGCTCGTGCTCGACGTTGGCGACTCGAAGTTTAGGGAATCGCTCGAAGACGCCGGAGATGATAAGGTGGCCGAGGGAGAAGCGGACGGGAAAGTCGTTGTTGCAGCGGTCGACGGCGGTCTGGACGACTTTGCCGTTGACGATGAGCTTGGCGTTGCCGGGTCGGACGGTGCCGAGGTGGAGGCTCAGGGGCAGGCCGATGTCCTGGGCGGCGGCCCAGAAAGGCTCGTAGTCAGGCTTGCCGTAGTCCTGGCCGGGCTTGGGGCCGGTGGGGATCATGGCGCCCTTAAGGCCAAGGTTGGCCACGTACTGAAGGTCGGCGATGCTGGCGGGGATGTCCTCCATATCCAGAAGCACGATGCCGATGCCGTTAAGCCCGCCGGGAAAGGGCTTGCAGAAGTCGGCCAGCCAGTGGTTGTAGGCCTTGAAGGCGGCGCGGACGAAGGTGGAGTCATCGAGGCCGTAGAAGCCGGCGGTGGTGGAGGCGTAAAGGAAGTCGCCGGAGACGCCGTCGGACTGGATATCTTTCATATGGGCGTGGGGGTCGTAGCCGCCGGGGACGGTGTCGCGGGCAAACTTGCCTTCCAGGGTGATGGTCTGGGGCTGGGTATAGCGTTTGCCGGCGGAGGAGGTGGTGCCGATGGCGCCGAGGCCCTGACCGTTGACCATCCAGCGGTCAACCTTGTCGCCTATTTGTAGGTGTGGGATACGGTCGCCCCAGGTCTTTTTGTCCATACGTTCCGTCCAGAGGTTGGGCGGCTCGACGACATGGGAGTCGGAGGAGATGACGGGGGCTTCAATCATTTGCAGTTCCCTTTTTAAACCAGATTTAGCTTTATTTCAGTCCATAAAGCCTACGGCAGTTACCGCTGGCAATCAAGGTCTTCTCATTCTCCGGTACTCCAGCGAGGACTCGGTCCAAAATCTCACGCGACTTGGGGAAGGTGGACTCGGCGTGGGGATAATCGTTGCCCCACATGATTTGCGATACGCCGATGATCTCGCGCAGCTGGATGCCGACGGCGTCTTCCTGGAAGCCGTGGAAAACGTTGCGGTGCATGAAGTCTCGAGGCAGCATGTCCCCTTTATATCGATACGTGGCTTGAGTAGGACGTTCGATATAAGTGGAGTCCATACGCATCATGAAGTATGGCAACCAGGACAGCTCATGCTCGACATTTACTACCTTTAGGTTGGGATAGCGCTCGAAGACGCCCGAGAAAACCAGCGCTCCGAGAGACAGCCTCACCCAGTGGTCGGAGGTGCACCGTTCCGGGGCGCCCTGGATGATTTTGCCATCTGCACCGCGCATCTGGATGGTGCCAGGCCGCTTGGTGCCGACGTGGAGACTTAGAGGCATATTCAGATCCTGAGCGGCGGCCCATAGCGGGTCATACATCGGGTGGTCGTAGGTCTCGGCGGGACGCGGATAGACTGGAATCATCGCGCCCTTGAGGCCGAGTTTGGCGGCGCGTTGAAGCTGCTTGATGCCCGCGTCCATGTCGTCGTCCACCAGGATTTGGGCGACGCCGTTGAGCCGACCCGGGTAGCCGCGGCAGAAGCCGGCCAGCCACTCGTTATAGGCGTCGAAGACGGCGCGGAGGAACCGCGAGTCCTCCACGGCGTACATGTTGCCGCACACGGAGGAATATAGGACATCAGCGGAGACGCCATCCAGTTCCAAGTCTTTGATGTGAGCGCGGGGGTCGTAGCCGCCGGGGGGAACGCGGGCGAAGTTGCCTTCCAGCGTTATGTCCTGGGGCCGTGTAAACCTCATGCCGGCTGAGGACGCGCCGCCCAGGGTGCCGACGTTCTCGCCGTCGCAGAGCCAGCGGTCGTAGGGGTTGCCTTTGACGAGGCGGGGGATTCGCTGGCCCCACCTCTTGGCGTCCATGCGCTCAGTCCAGAGTTGGGGAGGCTCGACCACGTGGGAGTCGGAGGAAATGACGTCTAGCTTGGGCATGGGAGGTTTTACCTCGATTTGTTGTCTTAGATTATCGGGGCCATTTTTCTGTGCGGGGCCACCTTCCCCTGGCCCCCTCCTTTCAGGAAGGGGAAGGAAAAATAATGCACCAATTCCCCCTCTAACTCCCCCTTTTCCTCGTGAGGAAAAGGGGGAGAACCAGACAGGATAGGGCCATGCAAGTGCTGGCGGTAGGCATAGATTCTTCTGCTACATCCCGACGAGTACATCGGGACTTCGCTCAGAATGACAAGAGTAGGTCTAGGTGGGCGCAGTCACCTTTAGGTCGTAGAGATCAATGCAGTTGTCGGCGACGATCATTTTTATCTCGTTTTCGGGAACGCCGGCCAGGATTTCGTCCAGGACAGCCTGAGAGCGGGGGAAGGTGGACTCGGCGTGGGGATAGTCGCTGGCCCAGACGAGCTTGTCGAGGCCGATGAGCTGGCGCATCTGAACGCCGAGGCCGTCGTCCTGGAAGGAGTGGTAGACCTGGCGTTTCATGAAGTCGCTGGGCACCATGCCGTTTTTGAAGCGGTAGGGCGCCTGGGGCGGGCGTTCGATGTAGGTGACGTCCATGCGCTGCATATAGTAGGGAATCCAGGCGAGGTCATGTTCCACGTTGACGATTTTGAGGTTGGGATAGCGCTCCAGGACGCCGGAGAAGATGATATGGCCCATGGACATGCGCGCCCAGTAGTCGGTGTTGGAGCGGTCCACGCCGGTCTGAGAGATCTTGCCATCCAGGCTGCGCATGGTAGTGGAGCCGGGGCGGTTGGTGCCGGTGTGGAGGCTGATGGGCATGCCAAGATCATGAGCGGCGGCCCAGAAGGGCTCGTAGAGGGGGAGGTTATAACCTTCGTGGGGGCGGGGCATGACGGGGATCATGACACCGCACATGCCAGCCCTGGCGCATCGAGTCATCTCTCCGATGGCGCCTTCGATGTCCTCATCGAGGATGAGCATGGCGATGCCCTTGAGGCGGTCGGGGTAGGCGTTGCAGAAGTCGATGAGCCAGTCGTTGTAGGCGCGATTAACGTCGCGGAGGAGGACCTGGTCAGGGAGGGCATACACGTTGAGGCCGATGGAAGGATAGAGAACATCGGCCCAGACGCCGTCGACATCCAGGTCTTCGACGTGAGCCTTGGGGACGTAGCCGCCCTGGGGGACGTCGGCGAAGGAGCCTTCCAGGGTAATGGACTCAGGCTGGGAGTAGCGCTTGCCGAACTGGGAGATGCCGCCGAGGACGCCGACGCCGATGTTGTCGCAGTACCACTTGTCGAAGGGGTCGCCGCGCTCCAGGCGGGGGATGCGAGTGCCCCACTTCTTCTTGTCCATGCGGTCGGTCCAGAGAGTGGGCGGTTCGACGACGTGGGAGTCGGAGGAGACGATGAGCCTTTTACCCATGAGCGGCCTCCAATAAACGGATTCGGCTTAGCGTTGATAGAATTTTAAGGTATGCAGGCTGCTAGTTCAAATACTAAAGCTTATACAGCTTTGCGGTGTTCTTGCTAAGGATCATTTCCTTCTCTTCTTCCGGCACACCTTTAAGGATTCGTTGCAATATCTCCTGGGACTTGGGGAAGGTGGACTCGGTGTGGGGGTAGTCCGAGCCCCAGACCAGCTTATCGACGCCGATGATGTGGCGGAGCTGGACACCCAGGGCATCTTCCTGGAAGCTGTGATAAACGTTACGTCGCATAAAATCGCTAGGGAGCATGGCGTTTTTGAATCGATAGGTGGCCTGGAAGGGCCGGTCTCGGTAGGTGGTGTCCATGCGGTCCATGAAGTAGGGAATCCACGATAGGTCTTGCTCCACGTTCACGAGTCGCAGGTCAGGGTAACGCTCTAGAACGCCGGAGAAGATGATGTGGCCCAGAGACATGCGGACCCAGTAGTCGGTGTTGGAGCGGTCGGCGGGGCCCTGGATGATTTTGCCCTGGGCGCCGAGGGTGTGGCTTCCGGGCCGCCGCGTGCCGATGTGAAGGCTGAGGGGCATGTCCAGGTCCTGGGCGATGGCCCACAGGGGCTCGTAGAGGGGCTGGTCGTAAAACTCTGGGGGCCGCGGGTAGATGGGAATCATGGCGCCGCAGAGGCCGAGTTTGGCGGCGCGTCGGAGCTCGGCGAGGCCGGCTTCCATGTTATCGTCGGTGAGGATGTGGGCAATGCCTTTAAGGCGGCTAGGGGAGTAGGCACAGAAGTCGGTGAGCCAATCGTTGTAGGCAGAGAAGACGGCACGGAGGTAGGTGGAGTCGGAGACGGCGTACATGTTGGTGGCCACGGAGGAGTAGATAACGTCGGCCTCGATGCCATCGACGTCAAGGTCTTGGACATGGGCGTGGGGGTCGTAACCGCCGGGGAGGACATCGGCGAAGGAGCCCTCAAGTTTGATGTCGCTGGGGTTGGCGAAGCGCATGCCGGCGGTGGAGGCGCCGCCGATGGTGCCGACAGCGTGGCCGTCCACGTACCACTGGTCGTAGGTGAGGCCGCGGGACTGGTGGTGCTGGCGGACGGTGTGGGGGATGCGGTCGCCCCAGCGCTTTTTGTCCATGCGGTCGGTCCAGAGAGTGGGCGGCTCGACGATGTGGGAGTCAGAGGAGAGGATGAGGGGCTTGATCATGGTGACTCCTGCAACTCGGTCACGTGATCTTGTACAGCCGCTTGGTGTTGCCACCGATGATTTTGAGCCTATCTTCTTCCGGGACGCCTTCAAGAATACTCTCCAAAATCTGCTGCGACTTGGGGAAGGTGGACTCCGCATGGGGATAGTCAGAGCCCCAGAGGAGGTTGTCGGGGCCGATGAGGCCGCGGTCACGGACGCCCAATCCGTCCTCCTGGAAGCTATGAAAGACGTTGCGGCGCATGAAGTCGCTGGGGAGGGCGGCGCTCTTAAATCGGTACGGGGTCTGGGTGGGACGCTCGATGTAGGTGACGTCCATGCGTTGGATAAAGAAGGGTATCCAGGCCAGGTCGTGCTCCACGTTGACCACCTTGACGCCCGGATGCCGCTCGAAGACGCCGGAGTAGATGAGGTGGCATAGGGACTGGCGGAGCCAGTACTCGGCGTTGACGCGATTGCCGCCGGACTGGGCGGCCAGGTTCTCGCGCTTGGGGGCCTGGGTGTCGGGACGGTTGGTGGAGACGTGGAGGCTGAGGGGCAGGTCTACTTCCTCTACGGCGTTCCAGAAGGGTTCGTACATAGGACTGGCGTAGTTGTGCTCGGGAGAGGGGTAGACGCTGATCATGGCGCCGGCAAAGTGCTGGGCGGCGGCCTGCCGGAGGTCGGTGATGCCAGCCTCGATATCGTCATCGATTATTAGCATGGCGACGCCGCGGAGGCGGTGGGGAAGCTGGCGGCAGAAGTCTGCCACCCAGTCGTTGTAGGCGTGGAAGACCTGGCGGGCGAAGGCGGCGTCCCTCATGCTGAAAAGCTCCAGCCCGATGGAAGGATAAATGACTTCGCCGTAGACGCCGTCCATATCGATGTCCTTGACGCGGGCTTTGGGGTCGTAGCCGCCGGGGCGGACATCGGCGATGCGGCCTTCGCGGACTATGTCCTGGGGTCTTTCAAAGCGGAGGCCGGCGGTGGCGCCGAAGGTGCCGATGACGCCCACCTTTTGGTGGTCTGCGAGCCATTGGTCGTAGAGGTCGCCGGGGACGACGTGGGGAATGCGGTCTCCCCATTTCTTGGCGTCCATGCGGTCGGTCCAGAGGTTGGGAGGTTCTACAATGTGGGAGTCAGAGGAGATAACCAGCTTTTTGTCCACCATGGCAGCTCCTGTGTGCTTGGACGGCGGGGTGTTTGAGTCGGATTCTATGGCATGGAGTAGGGGGATGCAATGCCGTCCTGCACAAAACAATACACCCCGTTTTTAGCCGGGGCGTATTTAATCGAGAGTACTAAGGAGCTATTTTTTGGACTTGGCCTTGGCACTGTTTTTCTTCCTGGCGTCGTTGGGGCGAATCCAGGGCTCGGTGAGGGGGTTGGTCTTGGCGCGGGGGAAGGTGGCGCGGAAGCGGTGGAGGACCATTTCCGGCTCGATGGGCGCGTAGGGAAGATGCTCGGTCTCTTTAATCTTAGCGACGATGACCCACGGCCCCGGCGTGCGGAGGGACTGTCGGAAGGTTGTTTCCAACTGCTCTTCGCTGCTGACGGTGGCGGTGTGGGGAATGCCGCAGCCAGCGGCCACTTTGGCGAGGTCGGTGCCGAAGGCGGTGTGGGAGGGCTGGTGGCCGGTCTGGCCCCACTCCTCGTTGTCCCAAACGATGACGATGAGGTTTTTGGGCTTCTCCCGGGCTATGGTGGAGAAGGCGCCCAGGTTCATAAGGAGTGAACCGTCGCCGTCCAATGAGACGACCTGTTCTTCCGTCGAGAGGGCCATGCCCAGGGCCATGGAGGAGCAGAGGCCCATGGAGCCCCAGGTGTAGAAGTTGCGGGGCCGGTCTCCGGCGTGCCAGAGCTCGTCCGTAGTGGGGCCCAGGTTGGCGACGATGGGGATAGGTTTGCTGCCGATGACTTTGAGGACTACTTTGGTGGCGTCGAATCTATGCAAGGCGACCTCGATGTAGCAAGGGTGAGAGGCAAAGGGCCAGGGGCTGGCGGCTGGCGTAGCAGAGGTCCAGGGCGCCGGTGACGATGGAGTCGAGGCGGTCTTCGGAGGTGAGGGTGTAGTGGGGTATGCCCAGGAGGTCCAGGATGGGGCGGGTGACGCGGCCCATGGGGACCTGGTTGATGTTGAATTCGCCCAGCTCGCCGCGGACGTTGATGAAGAAGGGGATGGGGGTGCGGCAGGGGATAGAGAGGCTGCCGATGGCGTTGATGCAGTTGCCGAGGCCGCTGGATTGCATGAAAATGGCGGAGCGGCGGCCCACGGCGTAGGCGCCGGTGGCGAGGCCGATGGACTCTTCCTCGCGCGTGGCGGGCACGACTTTGAAGAAGGGGTCTTCATCCATCAGCTTGGTGACCTGATAGATGCTGATGTCCGGCACGTAGGTGATAAAGGATATATCAAACTTTTTCATGCCGGCGATGAGCGTTTCAGCCCAGTTCATAGAAACCCTCGGAGTTTTTGAGTGGGAGCAAAGATAACAAAGGGGATTGGGGTTGTAAAGGGGAAGGGGCGTATTTGCAAAGCCAGCCTTTCTCTTCTGCGGGATACTATAATTCCTTGCTATATTTGCAAAACTAACGTTGTCTTTGGTCGGGATACCATCCCCTGGCCCCTTTCCCGATACATCGGGACTCAGGAATCGCCTGCTGGAAGGGGAAGATTAAATAAGTCTCACCTCATCACCCTCCTTCGGCCCGCCAGAGGCGGGCTCAGGACGGCGTCTAACTCCCTCTTCTCCTTGCTCAATAGGAGAAGAGGGAGAACCAGAAGGGTACACCCCGGTCCACAATTCATCGGGACTCAGTCTTCAGAAATAGCGAACATTGTCTTACAAACTATTCTTTAACACAAAAGGAAAGGGAGACCCGTGGGGATCTCCCTTGAGTGAATACCTATAATCGCGGTCCGGTAAGTCGTGTCCAGGCCGCAATATTTTTGCCAACGCCTGAAAGGCTGCGGAAGGGCGCTAGCAGGCTTTGAAGACCTGGCTAAGGCTCATGCGACGCCGCGCCTAAGGAATGGAGTGCAGCAGCCAGGTCCCGAGCACCGGGCGATTAGGGTTTAGCGGGCTTTGCCAATTCGGAACATCTTCGTCCGGCAGTTGGGGCAGATGCCCTGGGTGGCCGGGCGGCCGTTCTTCATGGTGATCTGCCTAGCATTCTGCATCTCCCTAGAAGTCCGGCACTTAACGCAATAAGCCTTCATGGCCTCTTCCTCCTTATTTTTGCTGACTAAAATTTTGCAGATTTTAACCTGCTGGTCAGCAATTTTACCCGCCGTTAATGACGTCCCCGGGTCAGGCTTTTTTAGATGTTTTCCATCGGTTAGACCGAGGGGTATCGTCCCTGCTCCCCTAGTCCGCCTGACAGAAAACACCAACCTCTTTACTTGAGCCTTCTCCTTAATTCGGCATTTAAGACTGTCAGGCACGATTTGTCAATAGGTTGGAGGGGATTTTTTAGAAAATTCGAGAAAATTGGCAACATTCAAGGGAAAAGGAGGGCTTTAGAGGCAAATTTTGGGGCCGAGGATGGGGTGAATTGGGATGAGACCCTGGCGTTTGGCTCAAAAAAGTCAATGCAAACTGAGAATATTTTTAGAATTGTATAAGCAAACGAATTGCGGAAGGCTCTGGTGGAAATCGTAATAGGCTGGGGCGAGCTTTGGGGTGTGGCGGCGATTCAGAGGAGAACAGAGGTGGGGCGTGTCAGCGGGGGGCCAAGGGCGGCTGCAGTCATAGCAGATTCCCTTCGACCAGGCTCAGGACAGGCTTCGACTACGTCCGAGTATAGACTTCCCCATTCGGCTACGCTCAGGGCTAAAGGCTTACCAGAATGACATGGACAACCCTTACTCACTGACATCGGTGCTTGATTGGGCGTTATAAGCTAGTCGAAGTCTAACGCCGATAGACGATCTCGCCGCCGACGATGGTCATCTCGACGGGGATGTCCTTTATGGCGTGGGCATCGACGCGGGCGGGGTCGGCGCCGAGGACCACCAGGTCGCCCAGCTTGCCGATTTGGATGCTGCCTTTGAGTTTTTCCTCGAAGGAGGCGTAAGCGCCGTTAATGGTGTAAAGGCGCAGGGCTTCGTCAACGGTGATGCGCTGGCTGGGGCCCCAGGCGCGGCCTGATGAGTCCTGACGCGTGACGCAGCTCTGAATGCCCATGAGGGGTGACATGGGGCTGCAAGGGTAGTCGGACGCGCCGGTGGAGTTAACGCCGTAGTCGATAAAAGAACGCTGGGCGAACATCCACTCGAGCCGCTCCTCGCCATAGAAAGGCATCTTCTCGCCGTGGTAGTAGACGTAGGAGCAGAAGGGGGTGGCGGTGACGCCGGCGGCCTTCATTCGCTGGAGGATTGACGGGTTGACCACGCTGCAGTGCTCGATGCGATGGCGGGGGTCGGGGCGGGGGAAGGCTTTCTGGGCCTTCTCGTAGGCGGTGAGCACCATATCGATGGCGGCGTCGCCATTGGAGTGGATGCAGGCCTGGAAGCCAGCTTTGTGCATATCCAGGACGCGCGCTTCAGTCTCCTCGGGTGTCATGTTGCGGATGCCATGGTTGCAGCAGGAACCGATATACGGCTGGGAGAGGTAGGCGGTGCGGGTGGCGATGGCGCCGTCGGAAACCATCTTGATGCCGCCGATGCGGAGGGTGGTATCGCCGAGGCCGGTCTTGATGCCGGCGTCTCGCAGGGCGGGGAAGTGGTCTCGAAACATGAGGAGGTAGAGGCGCATTGGGATGCGTTCGTTGGCCCTGGCCTCCTGGTAGATGCGGAGGTCGCCGTTAGAGACCATGGCGTCGTGGGCGCTGGTGATGCCGTGGCTGGCGAACATCTTCATCATTAAGTCCAGGCCGCGTCGCCGGTCATCGTCGCCGGGCTCAGGGAGGACGTCGGTCAGGACGCGTTCGATGGCGCGGCCATAGACCTGGCCGTTGAGCTGGCCTGTCGACTCGTCTCGGCCCAGGCGTCCGCCGGGCGGGTCCTCGGTCTCGTTATGAAAGCCGGCGGCTTCCAGTCCTTTGGAGTTGAAGAAATAGACGTGGCCGGCCTGGTGGGCCACCATGAGGGGATGGCCGGTGGTGACGGCGTCGAGGTCCTGGCGGGTGAGGAAGCGCTTTTCGGAGGTCTTGGTGTCATCGAACTTGAAGCCCAGGACCCACTCGCTGGCGGGGGTCTTGCGGGCGCGGTCTTTCAGGTCTTTCTGGATGGCGCCGATGGAACGGAGGTCTGTATCCACCTGCATGACGTGGCGGGTGCCGCTGCTGAGGACGTGGCAGTGGGCGTCGATGAAGCCGGGGAGGACGGTCTTGCCCTGGAGGTCGAGGACGCGGGTGTTGGGGCCTTCCAGCTCGTCGGTGTCCTGGTTCTGGCCGACGGCGACGAACTTGCGGTCTCGGATGGCGAGGGAGCGGGCTTTGGGATGGCGGGGGTCGATGGTGTAAATGGCGGCGTTGCGGATAATGAGGTCGGCGTAGAGGGCGGGCATGGGGGCCTCCTGTCGGGGTCTGTGGCTTGGGGAATGGGAGGGGATGGTGGCATTATAGGGGACAAAGGAAGGGCGAGGCGACCTCGCCCCTACATCGAGAGGTGTGACCAGGATAATAGATGGTGCGTGGCAGCGGTCACGGCGATTAGATCCTTCGTCCGCCTCAGGCGGACTCAGGATGACACAAAGGAAAGACACAGATGATAAATAAAGAAGCGCTGCCTTTAGGGTTTAGCTGGATTGCGCCGGGGCTGGTGGGTGGGAGTCGGGGGCCTCGGTCTGGTAGGGATTTGGCGCTGCTTAGGGGTGCGGGCGTGCAGGCGCTGGTGCGGCTGGAGCCGGGGGCGCTGGCGGCGTCGCTGCATGGGGAGGCGGAGGCGCTGGGGCTGGACGATTTGCACGAGCCGGTGCAGGACTTTACGCCGCCGTCGTTGGAGCAGTTGGAGCGGATTGTGGACTTTATTGAGGCGAGGCTGAAGGAAGGGAAGTCGGTGGGGGTGTCTTGCACCTTTGGGTTGGGCCGGACGGGGACGGCGCTGGCCTGCTGGCTGGTGTCGACGGGGCTGGAGGCGGAGGTGGCGATAAATCGTGTGCGGCGGCTGAGGCCGGGGTCGATTGAGGTGGAGGGGCAGGAGGAGGCGGTGAGGGCGTATGAGGTGTGGCGGAGGGGGAGAATAGGAAAGGCTGAGTAACACTGCCAGTATTGATGCCCGGATTGTGGCGAAGAGGATACCCCCTATCCTTAGTCCTTCCATCTCAAGATAATTGGTGCCGGCTGTCCCAATGCGTTTTAGAGATGGAACAGTGATGGCAAGTGGCAGTGATAAAGTAAAGTATCGAGTCCACAGGGTTTCACCCTCATCTCGCCACGGCGAGTCTTCGACCTGCGCCTTCCCCTCCCGATTAACATCGGGATTTCGGATGGATATAGGTTAAGGAGCTCAACATCAAGGGAGAAGGAATTTTCTTGGAGGCCGTCAATCCTTTTGTGTGTATCTAACCTCAATTAACATCAGGCATTCAAGGGGGGAGATAAGAGACCCGACGGTCTCCACCTCCTATTTTCTGGAAATGATTAGGGGGACGCTCAGCAATTCCTTGATTTGCTGAATCGCACGTTCCTATAATCACTCTACCTTCCTAAAGGGAGACTTATCTGCTGGATTCGGCGCAAGAGCTAGACCTGGGGCGGTGGACCGTCAGCCGTGAGTTCGTGAACGAATATCTGGCGGCGACGGGCGGCAAGGCTTCTTTACATATGAAGGAGGAAGTCGCGCCGCCACTGGCGATAGCCGCGCAGGTGCTGACTATGTTGCTGGAGAAGATGTCGATGCCACCCGGGGCGGTGCACACGGCCCAGGAGTTAAGCAGCCAGTCGCCGATAAGGGTGGGGCAGACGGTGACGGGCAGCGCCAAGTGGCCTCGACCGGCGAAGCGCGACCAGTGGCGGTTTATATCGGCGGACTTTGTTATTAAAGGCGAGGATGGACAACTGTTGCTGCGGGGCCGAACATCGGTGATGGCGCCGGACAGGAGCTAGTTATGTCAACAAATCTGAGCACGGCGTCATTGCCGGTGGTGGAACGGACGATTACTGTCGAGCAGATTCGCAGGTACGCCATCGCGTCCGGGGACCGGAACCCGGTGCACCTGGACGCCGAGTTCGCGGCCCACAGCTTCTTTGGCCGGGTGGTGGCCCACGGGATGTTGACGCTGGCCTTTGTGGCCGAGATGATGGCTTTGGCGTATGGACGCCACTGGGTGCAAAGCGGCAGCCTGAAGGTGCGGTTCAAGAAGCCGGCGTATCCCGGCGACACGCTCAAAACCCTGGGTCGGGTAGTAAAGAATGAGATAAAGGATGGCCGCTGCCTGGTGCAGTGCGAGGTGTCGCTGGTAAACTCGGGCACCGGCGAGGAGATCATCGCAGGAACGGCGTCGGTATCGCTTCCAATAGAGGAGGAGAAGACATGACCAGTCAACCTACCGCAGGGCCGCGGCCCGTGGCCATCGCAGTCGACGCCATGGGCGGGGACTTTGCGCCTCAAGAGGTGGTGAAGGGAGCCATTGAAGCCTCGAAGAAGCTGGGGGTGGCGGTGCTGCTGGTGGGCGATCAGGAGCAGGTGGAGACGCAATTGAGAACTATTGACACCGGCGGCGCGATATATAAGGTTGTGCCCTCCCAGGGGCGCATCGAAGAGGGGGAGCATCCGGCTATTGCGCTTCGCAGGAACCCCAACGTGTCGGTGGCGGTGGCGACAGGGCTGGTGAAGATGGGCAAGGCGCAGGCGATGGTGAGTATGGGGTCGACGGGCGGGTCTATGGCTGCCGCTACTTTAGGGCTGGGGCTGCTGGGCGGGCTGGAGAGGCCGTGCGTGGGCGGGCCGATCCTGGGCGCCCTGGCCCCGCACACGGCCATATTGGACCTGGGCAGCAACATAGACTGCCGGCCTCAGCAGATGCTGAGCTTCGCCATGATGGGGTGCGTGTTCGCTCGAAAGTTCTTTGGCGTAGACAATCCAACGGTGGCGCTGCTGAGCGTGGGGGCGGAGGAGGGAAAGGGGAACAAGCAGGTCAAGGAGGCGTACCCCCTATTCAAACAGAGCCATCTGAACTTCATCGGCAACGTAGAGGGGAACGACCTGTTCAGCGGCAAGGCCCACGTGGTGGTGTGCGACGGGTTTGTCGGCAACGTGCTGCTGAAATTCGCCGAAAGCGTGGGCGATGTGCTGGCGGGGTATTTCGCGAAGCGGCTGAGGGGGAAGATGCCGGATAGGGAGCTGCAGGTGCTGGGCCAGGAGATATGGAGCCTTACCAACCAGTCGAAGAGGAGCAGCGGGCCGCTCTTCGGCGTCAACGGCAACGTCATCGTCGGCCATGGAGCGTCCAAGGCCCAGGAGGTGGCGTGGGCTATTGAGACGGCGAAGAAGTGCGTGGACCTGGACCTGGCCAACGGCATCGCCAAGGAGTTTGAGCAGTTGAAGAAGGCCGTGGAGACCTAGGGCCGATGAGCCTTAACGGACACGTGGCCCTGGTCACCGGCGCGTCCAGGGGTATTGGCCGCGCGATAGCCCTTAGGTTGGCGAGGGAGGGGGTCAAGGTAGGCGTCAACTACAATTCGGGCGCCGCCGAGGCCCAAAAGGTGGTGGAGGAGGCGGCGGCGATGGGGAGCGAGGCGGTGGCGCTGCAGGCCAACGTGTCGGACGAGGCGCAGGTGGCGGGGATGGCGCAGGAGGTGGTTAAGAGGTGGGGTAGGGTGGACATCCTGGTCAACAACGCGGGCATTCGCAAGGACCGGCTGGTAATGCGCATGAGCGCAGAGGAGTGGGACTTGGTTATCGACACCAATCTGAAGAGCGCATACTTGTGCTCCAAGGCAGTGCTGTCGCAGATGATACGGCAGCGGCGAGGTCGGATTATCAACATGTCGTCGGTGGTGGGGCTGTCGGGAAACCCTGGGCAGGCCAACTACGCGGCGTCGAAGGCGGGACTTATCGGCCTGACCAAGACCATCGCGCGAGAGGTGGCGAGCCGGAATATTACATGCAACGCCCTGGCGCCGGGATACATTGTTACCAGCATGGTGGAGACGCTGCCGGAGGAGTTGAAAAGGCAGGTTATGGAGCGGGTGCCGATGGGCCGGCTGGGTACGCCGGAGGACGTGGCGGGGATTGTGGCGTTCCTGTGCGGCGACGAGGCGGCTTATATCACGGGGCAGGTGATAGGGGTGGACGGCGGGCTGGCGATTTAGGGGGAGGGATAAGGGAGGAAGGGCGAGGCGACCTCGCCCCTACACAATGACGGCACCATGATAGCAGATGGCGAGAGCTGGGTCGCAGACAGAACAGATTCCCTTCGACCAGGCTCAGGACAGGCTCCGACTGCGTCTGAGTACAGACGTCGCTCAGAATGACAATTATCGTCTACTTGCTGGGGCCGAAGAGCTGTGACGACCTAAGGATAACAGCATAGCCGCGACCCTGAATAGCGAGACGAGCGCCGCTGCTTATAAGACCCTCTCGCACATAACCTAGGCCTGCGTGTTTGCCAGGCAGCTTAGCGACGGAGGTTACTTCGCCTGCCGACTGGCCTTCGTGAATTAGCTGAGCGCCTTCTTTAATGTCGTCGGCGTTTTCAAAGGATAGGCTGACCAGGCGGCGCTGCACTTTCTTATAGGTGTCCAGGCGGGCGATGACCTCCTGGCCGACGTAGCAGCCCTTGGCGAAGTCGATGGCGCCGATGAGACCGGCTTCCAGGGGATTGAATCGCTCGCCGAGTTCCTTGTCGTAGGCGGGGATCCCGGCTTCGACTCGAAGCATATCCCAAGACTGAGCGCTCCCAAGGGTCGCGCCGGCAGATACGGCCGCCTGGCGGAGTCCGTCAGTGGCGTCAGAAGGGGTAACTAGCTGATAACCCTTAATTTCTGCCTGGTCCCACCGCAGCACCCAGCCTTCCGTGCCGCTGATGGAGACTTTAGCGGAGCCGAAGGCTGGAAGGTTACTTACGTCTAAGGCCGTCATCTTGTCTACGACTTCGGCGGCGCGTGGCCCAACCACTGTGAGCAGCGAGGTCTTCTGGCTAACGTCTTCCAGAACGCAGTCGTCCATGATGGTGTACTTGTCGATCCATTCCATGACGGGCTTGGCGGCGCCGGGGCTGGTGACGAGGAGGATGTGGAGGCCAAGGTTATAAACGTAGATGAGGTCGATGACACGGCCCTTGTCGGAGGTGAGGATGGTCGGCGCGCCCTGGCCGGGCTTGAGGCCGACGGTCTTGTTGGTGGAAAGTCGGTTGAGGAGGTCCAGGGTGTCGGCCCCAGTGGCCTTGATGCGGCCCCAGGACGAGAAGTCGAAGACAGCGGCGCTTTCCCTGGCCGCCCGGTATTCCTTATCGACGCTGCCGGATGCGCTAATGGTAGCCATTTAGCCTCCTGGAACGAAAACGCCCCGATAGTGAAATTCTACAACTGAATGAGTTAACCCTTACTATACCGTATCCATAACGGCTAGGATTGTCTTGGAGCTACTTATTGAGAGGTAGAGACGCTGGACGTATCAATGACAGGACAGACGAGGAAATGGTCACAACAGATTCTTCGACTGCGTCCCGCCAGAGGCGGGCGGGCTTCGCTCAGAATGACAGTTTTAGACCGCGAAGGAGTTGCCGCAGCCGCAGGCCTTCTTGGCGTTGGGGTTGGCGAAGACGAAGCCCTTGCCGTTAAGGCCGTCGGAGAAGTCGAGCTCGGTGCCGGCGAGGAAGATGTAGCTTTTCTTATCGATGAAGATGCGGATGCCGCCGTCGTCCACCACGCGGTCGGTCTCCTGGGACTCGTTCTTGACGATGCTGAGGACATACACCAGGCCGGAGCAGCCGCCGCCTTTTACGCCGACCCGGAGGGCGAAATTGTCTTCGGGGTGGCCTTCCTTAACGGCGATGCGCTTGAGAGCTTTGGCCGCTTTTTCAGTGACCGTAATGCCTATGGGCTTGGTCTCGGTGGCGGAAGTCATGCCCGTCCGTCCTCCTGAGGAGAATAAAGTCTACATGTCTACTTTACAATTAATATTGTAAGTGTCCAGGATAGGCCAGTCAACGATTAACGGGCATGAATTAAGAGGGGGCTGTGCGCCTTGTAACCTCCCATTCGTGCCTGTATAATCGGCATTTGGGGGCCCGTAGCTCAGGCGGTTAGAGCACGGTCCTGATAAGACCGGGGTCGATAGTTCGAGTCTATCCGGGCCCACCAAACGACAGGCCCTCGCAACGCCTAATTGTCCCGGCCGCCGCCTTTGTGCTGCGATATTTGAGAAGAAGCGAAGGAGGTTCAAATGCCGATTACAACTATAGCCTCGGGCCGGGCCTTCACCTACAAGGACAACCTGGGGCGAATAGGCGTATCGCAGACCACCTTCTGGCACCCCGTGGGGCTTGGCCGCGGAGCCAAGACGTGCTGTACGTGCTCAACTACGGCTATGAAAATACGCCTTGCGCCCGCATCACCATGTGCACGCTGGGCAAGCAAGAGTGGATACGGGATATTGGATCGCAGGGGAAGGGGCCGGGCCAGTTCCAGTGGCCGGGCGGTCTGGCGGTGGACTCTAAGGAGAACCTTTACGTGACCGACCAGGCCAACAGCCGGGTCGTCTCCTTTCGCAACAACGGCGACAACATTAGCAACTGGGGCAGCCATGGTCCAGGCAAGGGCCAGTTCAACCTCCCCGTAGGCATAGCCCTGGACCAGGATGAGAACCTATTGGTGGTGGACTCGCGCAACCACAGGGTGCAGCGATACACAAAGGACGGGAAGTTTATTTCCCAGTTCGGCGAGCAGGGCAGCGGGCCGGGGCAGCTCAACCTGCCCTGGGGGGTGGCGCTGGACAAGCAGGGGAATGTTTACGTGGCGGACTGGGGCAACAGCCGGGTGCAGCGCTTCGACGCCAGGGGCAAGTATATGGACACCATTGCTCAGCCGGGGAAGGGGAAGGGCGAGGTGGACCACCCCAGCGCGGTGGCGGTGGATAAGGACGGGGACATTTATATCGGCGACTGGGGCAACGAGCGGGTAATTATCTTCGACAAAGACGCCAACTACCTGGCGACTATTATTGGCGACGCCATGAACCTGTCCAAGTTGGCGCAGGCGATGGTGGACTCGAACCCGGACCTTCAGAAGGCCAGGGCGCGGGTGAACCTGGAGCCGGAGTGGCGCCTGCGACGCCCCGCCGATATCCATATCGGCGAGGATTACCTCATTCTCATCGCCGAGGCCCAGCACATGCGGGTGCAGGTGTACCAGAAGGACCCGAAGCACCAGGAGGCGCAGTTCACTCTTTAGCCCGCTTGCCGCATGAGGAGAAGGGACAGACAGATACAGCATCTGTCCTTTTTTATATGTATTTTTCGTCACAAAGGGGCTTTGACATATAAGCGTATAAATGTTAATAATCAGGTTGACCCAAAAAATGAACCAGAAAAAGTTATAAGGAGAACCATATGCCTGTTACGACCATTGCAGCAGGCCGAGCGTTTACCTACGTAGACAACATCGGCAAGATTGGCGGCTCCGCCACGGCGTTCTTTTATCCGTCAGGACTCGCCAGGGACTCCAAGGGACATATATACGTCGCGAACTGGGGCCACGAGTTCCAGCCTAACGCCCGCATTTCAAAGATTAAGCTAGACAGCCAGGACTGGGTGATAGACATAGGCGCGCCCGGCGATGGCGACGGCCAGTTCCTCTGGCCCGGCCACCTGGCTTCCGACTCCAAGGAGAACCTGTGGGTCACCGACCAGGCGCACAGCCGCGTGGTGGGTTTTGACACCGCAGGCAAGTTCATCGGCAAGTGGGGAGCCAAGGGCAACGGCAAGGGCGAGTTCTACATGCCCGCCGGCATTGCCCTGACCAAGAACGATGATTTCTTGATTACGGACTCTCGCAACAGCCGCGTTCAGCGCTACGACAAGAACGGCAGGTTCCTGAGCCAGTTCGGCAAGCAGGGCTCGGCCAACGGCGAGTTCAATCTGCCCTGGGGCGTCGCGTCCGACAAGGCCGGCAACATCTACGTGGCCGACTGGGGCAACAGCCGGGTGCAGAAGTTCAACGCCGACGGCAAGTACCAGATGACCTACGGCACGCCCGGCAAGGGCAAGGGCGAGATTGACCACCCCAGCTCCGTAGCCATTGACAAGGACGGGGATGTTTACGTGGCCGACTGGGGCAACAACCGCGTGGTCATCTTCGAAGCCGACGGCACCTACCTGGCGACCATCATAGGCGACGCGCAGAACCTGTCTAGGTGGGCGCAGCTGGCGGTGGCGGCGAACCCGGACCTGAAGAAGGCCCTGGAGCGCGTTAACCTGGAGCCTATGTGGAAGCTGTGGCGTCCGTCCTCCATCCACGTCGGCGACGACTACACCATCTGCATCGGCGAGGCCCAGCACCAGCGCGTGCAGATCTACAAGAAGGACCCCAAGCACCAGGAAGCGCAGTTTACGCTGTAAGATTCATGGCATAGAAAACCAAAGGCCCTCCAAAATCGGAGGGCCTTTTTGTTGGGGTGGCGTTAGGAGGGGAAAGGGCGAGGCGACCTCGACCCTACATTAGTGGCGGCACCAGGCATTGGTAATGCGAGACCCAGGCCGCCGTCATAACAGATTCCCTTCGACCAGGCTCAGGACAGGCTTCGACTATGGGCGAGTACAGCCTTCGCTCAGCAACCGTCTTTAGAGTTAGG